>DASZQQ010000280.1:0-3990 GCA_035549595.1 Caulobacteraceae bacterium | reverse complement strand
CCCCGCGTCGGATCGCCGACGTCATGGCCCGCCTGGCCGCGATCGGGCACATCCGCATCGTCCGCTTCCACACCCGGATCCCGGTCGTGGAGCCTGCGGCGGTGACGCCGGCCATGGTCGAGGCGCTGAAGGCGCCGGACGGCCTGACCACCTACGTCGCCGTGCACGCCAACCACCCGCGCGAGCTGACGGCCGAAGCCCGCGCCGCCTGCGCGCGGCTGGCGGACGCTGGCATCCCCCTGCTCGGCCAGACCGTGCTGCTGGCCGGCGTCAACGACGACCCGGACGTCCTGGGCGCCCTGATGCGCGGCTTCGTCGAGGCCAGGGTGAAGCCCTACTACCTGCACCACCCGGACCTCGCGGCCGGCACGGCGCACCTGCGCGTCGGCCTGGAAAAGGGGCAGGCTGTGGCCGCGGCGCTACGCGGGCGCTACTCCGGCCTCTGCCAGCCGACCTATGTGCTCGACATCCCCGGCGGACACGGCAAGGTGCCGGCCGGGGCGAACTACCTGGAGACGAGCGAGGATGGCGGCTGGCGCGCGCGGGATCCCTTCGGCGGCGTCCACGCCTATCCGCCTTCGACCTGAGCCGGGCGCCCTGCTGCGCCTGCTGGCGGTGCTGGCCGCCGGCGCCCTGCTGTCGGCCTGCGCCACCCTGACCCCGGTCCCTCGCGGCCCGTCCGGGGCGCGGCCGCTGGTCGACCACGCCGCCGTGGTCGAGGTCCCCGCGCAGACGCCCGGCGGCGACACCTTCGTGGTGTTCTATTCCGGCGACGGCGGCTGGGCGAAGATCGACCGCGGCACGACCGCGGTGCTGGCCAAGGACGGCTATCCTGTCGTCGGCGTCGACAGCCTGCACTACTTCTGGAGCGCCAAGACCCCGCAGCAGGCGTCGGCGGACCTGGAGCGGATCATCGACACCTACGCCGAGGCCTGGAAGAAGCCGCGCGTGATCCTGGTCGGCTTCTCGTTCGGGGCCGGGACCTTGCCCAAGACCATCGAGGGCCTCAGCGAACGGGCGGCCAGCCGCATTCGCGCGGTCGTGCTGATGGCCCCGCGGCGCTACGTCGAGTTCGTGCTGAGGCCGAACAGCTGGCTGGACATCCCCGGGCCGACGGCGTTCCCGTTCGAGCCGACCCTGGTGGCGACCCGGCGCTGGCCGGTGCTGTGCGTCTACGGCGAGAACGACCACAACGCGGCCTGCCCGCAGCTGCCGCCGGCCGAGGCACGGGCCCAGTCCGTTCCCGGCGGCCATCGCCTGAACCATGACTATGCGCGCATCGCCGCCCTGATCGAGGCGTCGCCGAACCGTCAGTCCCAGTAAGGGGCCGCCATCACGCAGGCGACGCGGCCATCGCGGACCGTCACCGTCGCCTTGCGGCCGAGCCCCGGCCGGAACAGGAAGAGATCGCGCCCGCGCTTCACCGCCAGCACGTCGGGGCTGGTGAACTGGCAGGCGGGGTAGGAGGCGGCCCCCATCAGGCCCTTCGTCGCCACCTCGCTGCAGAAGGCGTTGCCGAACCGGCGCGAATAGGTGAGGCCGTTGAAGTCGAAGGTCTTGTCGGCCGAGAGGCCTTGCGTGCGGTAGTCGGCCGCCGTCAGGCCCGGGCACGGCGGCCCGGCGATCTTCCAGGCCGAGGATTCCGCCGTCGCCTCGGCGACATTGATCGCCCGGTCCTTCAGGCTCGCGTAGACCAGGAAGGCGAGACTGGCGAGGGCGCCGACCGCCGCCACGGCGACGAAGGTCCTGCGCGTGCGGTTCGGAGCCGCCGTTCCGCCGTAGTCGACCGTGGCCTGGCCCATGCGCCGCCCCCCTGCCGCAATCTCGAACCGAGCATGGGGGCGCCTTCAGCCGCGGCGCAAGTCCGGCGCCGAAGGGCGGCCGTCCTCGCCGAGA
Source organism: Caulobacteraceae bacterium (assembly GCA_035549595.1). Taxonomy (GTDB): domain Bacteria; phylum Pseudomonadota; class Alphaproteobacteria; order Caulobacterales; family Caulobacteraceae; genus Acaudatibacter. The sequence continues at coordinate 2,094 of DASZQQ010000280.1, read as the reverse complement.
GGCGGCCCGTCCGCTACTGTGGGCCGCGAAACCCCTCACGGTTCGCCGATGTTCCAGCCTCGACCATCGCCCGTTCAGGGAGAGCCGCCATGGGCGACCCGCAAGAGACGTCCCCCGACCGCGAACCGGAACTGATCGAAGACGGCCAGGAGGAAGTCGCCAGCCACACCGCGATCGAGCGCGGCCTGGTCCACGATCCCCGCGCCCTGCCGCCCGAGGAAACCCCGACCGAGGGACCGGCGCCGAGGAATCCGCCGGGGACATGATCCCGCCGCTGGCGGGTTCGTGTCCCCCCCCGGGCTGACTGCCTGCTGGAGGGGACACGTTCCTGGCGGAACATGTCCCCGATCCTGGCCATCGGCCCTTGCTCCTTGAGCGCGACGCTGATACTTAAGCAGTAACTTAAGTGATTGGGGTCGCCATGCCGCCCGCGGCGCAACCGCTCGACCGCGTCTTCCACGCCCTGGCGGACCCCGCCCGGCGCACCATGCTGGAGCGCCTGACGCGCGGGCCGGCCTCGGTCAGCGAGCTGGCCGAGCCGCTCGCCATGTCGCTGCCCGCGGTCGTGCAGCACCTGCAGGTGCTGGAGCAGAGCGGCCTGGTGCGAAGTCAGAAGGTCGGCCGCGTGCGCACCTGCCAGATCGAGGCCGGCGCCCTGCACCCCGCCGAGCACTGGATCAACGAGCGCCGCCTCGGCTGGGAGCGCAACCTCGACCGTCTCGCCGACTACCTGGCGCGCGAGCCGCAGATCCCCCCCTCCCCCGACAAGCCCGGAGACAAGCCATGACCAGGCCACGCACCGTCACCCACGGAACCTTCAGCCTCGAACGCCGCCTGGACGCCCCGCCGGCCAGGGTCTACGCCGCCTTCGCCACGCTCCAGGGCAAGCAGGCCTGGTTCAGGGGCGGCGACGAGCAGACGATCACCGAGCACGACTTCGACTTCCGCGAGGGCGGGACCGAGCACCTGGTCGGCAAGTGGGCGAGCGGCCGCGTCTCGCAGTTCGACGCCCGCTACTTCGACATCGTGCCGGACGAACGCATCGTCTACGCCTACGAGATGCACATCGACGGGACGAAGATCTCGGTGTCGCTGGCGACCATCGAGTTCAAGGCCGAGGGCGCGGGCACGCGCCTGCTGCTCAGCGAGACCGGCGCCTTCCTGGACGGCTACGACGACGCCGGCGCCCGCGAGCACGGCACCAACTTCCTGATGGACCGGATGGCCGCCAGCCTCGCCCGCGAACTGGCGAGCTGAGCATCCCCTCTTCCCAGGGGGAAGAGCAAGGCGTTGCGGGCGCGCCTAGCCAAGCCGTTCGACGACGATGTGCTCGCGGTAGACCAGGGCGCCGGTGTCGACGTCCTCGAACGTCACGGACGTGCCCGGTTCGCCGGGCGCGAGCAGCATCCGCCAGGCTGCGGGCAGGCGCACCGAGCCGGTTCCGGCGAATAGGCGCGGCGGGCGCTCGACGGCCATGCGGTGGTCGAGCTGGCCGAAGAAGCGGTCGCGCCAGGCGAGATCCCGGCCGCCGGCCGACAGGTCCCAGCCCCAGAGGTCGAGCGGCTTCCAGCCGGCGCCGTCGATCCAGGCTTCCAGCCAGGTATGGAAGGCGGGGGCCATCTCGTGCAGCAGGTAGCCGGTGACGAGCCGCGCCGGGACGCCGCGCGCCCGGCACAGCGCCGCCAGCAGCGCCGAGCCGACCTGGCAGTCGCACCAGCGCCGCAGCAGAACGCCGTCGAGCGGCCGGGCGACGTCCAGGGCGTCGTAGTGCACCGCCCCGCAGGTCATGGTCTCCATGACGAAGGCCCACAACCTGGTCACCGCCTCGGAGTCATCGGCGTCGCCGGCGACCCGGGCGGCGGCCGCGCGCACCGCCTCGGTGACCCTGATCAGGCCCTCGGCGGGGCGGGTGTGGAGTTCGGCCTCGTCCGGGGTCAGGACCGCGGCCGGATCGGCCAGAACAGGCCGGGCGAGGAACTCCAGGGCGACGCCGATCTCGGCGAGGCCGCCGGCCGGGACCGGCAGGCGCACGTCGAGGCACGCGGGCGCCACGCGCACCTGCGCGCTCTCCGCCACCAGCGGCTCGATCCGCAG
>DASZQQ010000279.1:0-11221 GCA_035549595.1 Caulobacteraceae bacterium | reverse complement strand
GGCCCCTACCTGACCCCGTTCGACTACGACCAGGTGATCAAGGACGACGTGTGGCTGGCGCCCGGCCAGGGCGGCCCCATCCTTGGCACCGACAACCTCGGCCGGGACCTGCTGACGCGGATGCTCTACGGGCTTCGCGTCTCCCTGGCGATCGGGGTGGTGGCGACCAGCGTCTCCCTGGTCATCGGCGTCGCCTGGGGCGCGGCCGCCGGCTACATCGGCGGGGTGCTCGACGAGGTGATGATGCGCATCGTCGACGTGCTCTATTCCCTGCCCTTCATCTTCTTCGTCATCCTGCTGATGGTGACGTTCGGCTCGAACATCGTCCTCATCTTCGTCGCCATCGGCGCGGTGGAGTGGCTGACGATGTCGCGCATCGTGCGCGGCCAGACCCTTTCGCTGAAGCAGAAGGAGTTCGTCGAGGCGGCCAGGGCCGGCGGCCTCGACCGCGGGGCGATCATCCGCCGCCACATCGTGCCCAACCTGCTGGGCCCGGTCGTGGTCTACGTCACCCTGACCATCCCCGGCGTGATCCTGGCCGAGAGCTTCCTCAGCTTCCTGGGCCTGGGCGTGCAGCCGCCCATGGCCTCGCTAGGCACCCTGATCGCCGACGGCGCGCGCGACATGGAGCTGGCGCCGTGGCTGCTGATCTTCCCCTCGACGCTGATGATCGCGACGCTGATGTGCTTCAACTTCATCGGCGACGGCCTGCGCGACGCCATCGACCCGAAGGACCGCTGACGGGCGGGCCGGTCAGCTGTCGCGGTGGACGCGGATCTGCTGCTGGCCGTCGATCTTCATGAAGAAGCTGCCGAGCATGCCCTTGCGGACCTCCGCGCTCGAACCGTCGTGCGGTGGGCGCCGCACCTCGTAGTCGTCGATCTGGCGCCACACCGCTCCAGTGTCGAGCTTGACGACCCACTTGCCCTGGCCGTCCTGCCAGGCCTGAGTGACCTTGAAGGTGAGCCGATCGACGTCCTCGGCCTTCTCCCCACGGTCGAACAGGGTGAGCGACGGCAGCTGCAATCCGAACGCCTGGCGCCGGACGGCGCGGCGCTGCTCGCGGTCGACGCTGACCACCTCGCCGCTGGCCTCGGCCTGCGCCATCTTCGGCACGGCTTCGTCGTAACAGGCCAGCCGCTGGGCGGCGTCGGCGATCGACTTGCAGGCGATCACGGCCTGGATCGGCGGAGGCGGAGACTGCGGCGGTTCGGCCGCCAGGACGGGCAGGGCGAGAAGCGCGAAGAGGGCGCCGGCGGTCGGCACAGCGAGTCGCATGGACTGATTCCGGTTAGCGGGAAGACGCATAGAAGGGGCTCGGCCCGCGACGCGCAATCCCGCGGCGGCATGACGCCATTCCGTCAGAAATGCGGCGCGTCCATTGCGCTCTGCCGCCATCCGGTCCGACGGCAGCAGCGCGGTGGCCAAGCTCTTTGGCGGCGGGCCGCGAGCTCAAACGAAGATCATCGGACGACGGACAATAGCGCCACATCGCGAAGACTGCGGCCACCCGTTGTAGTCCTTGGCGCGCGCGCTGCCAGAACCAAGTATCCGTCTCGCCTCAACTCGACCGCCCCGCCTCAACCGGAACGGGACTGACGTTCGGGAAGCCGAAATTTATGCCGCCAGGAGCGCTCCGGGGGGATGAAACCATCCCGCCCGGGCTGAGAGGGGCGCAAGCTGTGACCTGAATGTGACAGGTTCTCGATGAAGCAGTTACGGATTCGTAATCGCAATTGACCGTCGCAGTTGCCGGTCGATAACTCCGGCCAACCGGGGGCTGTTCGCCCGGGGACCACTCAAGCCGTAGCCGGCGACCCGCGCCTCAGGGGCGGGCGGACCGTTGCTGTTCGGAGGACAAGACTTGAAAACATCCGCACGCGCACGCCTTCTGGCGTCGTCCATGATCACGGGGGTCGCGCTTGCCGCCGCCACGTCGGCGTTCGCCGCCGACGCGGCCGCGACGAACGAGAACACCGTGGGCGAGCTCGTCGTCACCGGTTCGCGCATCCCGCAGCCGAACCTGACGAGCGTCAGCCCGGTCACCGCGGTCAACAACCAGGAGATCAAGCTCCAGGGAACGACCAAGGTCGAAGACCTGATCAACAACCTGCCCCAGGCCTTCTCCGACCAGGGCGGCACGATCTCCAACGGCGGCGTCGGCACCGCGACCGTCAACCTGCGGAACCTCGGCCCGTCGCGCACCCTGGTGCTGATCGACGGCCGCCGCGTGGTCCCCGGCGACCCGGCCTACCCCTACGCCGACCTGAACTTCATCCCGGCCTCGCTCGTCGACCGTGTCGAAGTCGACACCGGAGGCGCCTCGGCCGTTTACGGTTCGGACGCCGTCGCCGGCGTCGTGAACTTCATCATGAAGCGCAACTTCGAAGGCGTTCAGATCGACAGCAACTTCACGTTCAACAGCCACCACAACGGCAACAAGGTCGCTCAGGACGCCATCACGCGTAAGGGCTTCATCCTGCCCGACGCCGACGTCGCCGATGGCAAGACCTGGGACGTGAACATCACGACCGGCGTCAACTCCCCTGACGGCAAGGGCAACATCACCGGCTACTTCGGCTACCGCCACACCGACCCGCTGCTGCAGTCGCAACGCGACTACAGCGCATGCGGCCTGGCGCTGAACAAGGCCAAGACCCAGTACAACTGCTCCGGTTCGGCGACCACGCCGCACGGCACGTTCTTCATCGAAAACGACACCAACAGCACCATCGCCGGCGGCAGCGTCACGCTGGACGAGGCGCACCCGACCCAGTTCCGCGCCTGGAACTCGGTGACGGACGTCTACAACTTCAACCCGACCAACTACTTCCAGCGCCCGGACGAGCGCTACTCGGCGGGCTTCTTCGCGCACTACGAAGTGCACCCGAAGATCGACGTCTACTCCGAGTTCATGTTCATGGACGACCACACGGTCGCCCAGATCGCGGCCTCGGGCATCTTCGGACAAACGTTCGCGATCGCCTGTAACAACCCGTTCCTGTCGGCCCAGGAAGTGACCCAGATGTGCACGAACCAGGGCAAGGGCCCGACGGATCGTGTCAACGTGGCCATCCTGCGCCGGAACGTCGAAGGCGGCCCGCGTCAGGACGACCTGCGTCACACCGACTACCGCATGGTGTTCGGCGCGCGCGGCGACATCGACCCCAACTGGCACTACGACCTCTACGGCTCGTATTCGACGGCGATCTACAACGAAGAGTACCTGAACGACGTTTCGCTGAAGAACACTGCGAACGCCATCGACGCCGTTCCCGGCCCCGGCGGCACCGCCGTCTGCGCCTCCGGCGCTCCGGGCTGCGTGCCCTACAACATCTGGTCCATCGGCGGCGTTACGCCGGGGGCGATCAACTACATCTCGGTTCCGGGCTTCAAGCGCGGCCAGACCACCGAACAGGTGGTCAGCGGCGTCGTCACCGGCAAGCTCGGCGACTACGGCCTGAAGAGCCCGGCGGCCTCGGAAGGCGTGGGCATCGCCGTCGGCGCCGAATATCGTCGTGAAGCCCTGGTGCTGCACGTCGACCAGGAATTCGCCACCGGCGACCTCGCCGGCCAGGGCGGTCCGACGCAGCCGATCGAGTGCGGCCCGAACAAGGGCGAGTGCTCGTTCGACGTGAAGGAACTGTTCGGCGAAGTCCGGGTGCCCCTCGTTCAGGACATGGCGTTCGCCAAGGAACTGAGCTTCGAGGCCGGCTACCGCTACTCGAACTACCACGCCGGCAACCACAACTTCAGCACCAACACCTACAAGCTGGGCGGCAACTGGTCGATCACGCCGGACGTCCGGCTGCGCGCCAGCTATCAGCGCGCGGTGCGGGCGCCGAACGTGGTCGAGCTGTTCAACCCGCAGGTCATCGGCCTCGACTTCAACTCCGACCCCTGCGCCGGCGCTGTGGGGAATAACGGCTTGGTGTCCAGCGGCTACACGGTCGCCCAGTGCGCCAACACTGGCGTCAGCGCGGCCCAGTACGGTCACGTGCCGAAGAACCCGGCCGCCCAGTACAACGGCCTGATCGGCGGCAACCCGAACCTGCAGCCCGAGAAGTCCGACACCTACTCGGTCGGCGCGGTGTTCACGCCCAGCTTCGTGCCGGGCTTCAACGCCAGCATCGACTACTACCACATCAAGGTGAACAACGTCATCCAGGGCTTCGGCTCGCAGAACATCATCAATACCTGCGGCAAGACCGGCGACGCGTTCATCTGCTCGCTGATCCATCGGGCGCCGGGCAACGGCAACCTGTGGCTCGGCACGGTCGGCTACGTGGAGAACATCACCCGCAACTCCGGCTTCCTGGAAACCGCGGGCATCGACTTCAACGCCAACTACCGACTGCCGCTCGGCAACGTCGGCTGGGAGAACGGCGGCTCGCTGGCCTTCCAGTTCCAGGCGTCCTGGACCGACTACTACAAGCTGCAGCAGGTCGGCGCGTTCCCGCTGATCGACTGCGTCGGCAAGTACGGCCAGACCTGCCAGGGCACGGGCACGCCGATGACGGCGCCGACCCCCACGTGGCGTCACAAGCTGCGCACGACGTGGACCACGCCGCTCGACGGCCTCGATGTCTCGCTCGACTGGCGTCACATCAGCGGCGTGAGTCTCGACTCGGGTGTGACCGGTACGCCGGACTCCAAGCTGCCGTCCCAGGACTACTTCGACCTGGCCGGCCAGTATCGGTTCCACGACCGCTACACGTTCCGGATCGGCATCAACAACATCTTCGACCGCGATCCCCCGATCATCGGTTCGGGCGAACTGCCCAGCGTTGTCGGCAACGGCAACACCTACCCGCAGTTCTACGACGCCCTGGGCCGCTACGTGTTCATGGGCATCACGGCCAACTTCTAAGGCCCGACGACGGACCTTTGCTCTACCGGGCGGCGGACTTCGGTCCGCCGCCCTTTTTCTTTTCCTTCCAAGGCGCTACTTCCTGCTCGTGCTGTCTCAACCCGAACATTCGCGGCTCGCGAGGGCGGCGGAACTCTTGACGGCCGGGCGGCCGGCGGAAGCGCGCCCGCTCCTGGCCGAACTGGCCAGGGCCTGGCCCGACAGCGCGGACGTTCAGCGTCTGGCGGGCCTGGCGGCCTTCGAGGTCGGCGACCTCGTCGAGGCCGAGGATCGGCTTCGCCGCGCGCTGTCGCTCAATCCGCGCTCGGGCCCCGCCGCCGTGCCGCTGGCGCGCCTGCTGATCAAGGCCGGCCGCGCGCCGGAGGCCCTGGCCGTCGCCGAAGCGGTGATCGCCGTCGGAACCGCAGACCTGCACACCCTGACCGTCAGGGCCGACGTCCTGAAAAGCCTCGGCCGGCTGGACGACGCCGTCGTCGCCTATGGCGAGGCGGCCCGCGCCGACCCCTCCAGCGCCGTCGCCGACCACAATCTCGCGGCCGCCCTGGGCGACGCGGAGCAGTTCGTGGCGGCCGAGGCGCGCGCGCGCAAGGCGCTGGCCAAGGGCCTGGACGCACCTCAGACCTGGAGCGTGCTGGCTCGCGCCTTGCGCGGCCAGGCCCGTCACGAAGAGGCGGAGGCCGCCTTCGTCGAAGCCATTCGCCGCGCGCCCTTCGACCCCGACCACCACGGAGAACTGGCCCAGTCCGTCTGGATGCGCACGGGCGACGTCCACGCCGCCGTCGCCGGCCTCGACGCCGCGCTCAGGGTCAGGCCCGACGCCGCGTCCCTGAACCTGAAGAAGGCGGATCTCCTCGAGTACGCCGGCGATCTGGCCGGGGCCTACGACGCCGCACGCCAGGCCATCGCCCATGCCGCCGACACCCCGGAGCCGCACCTGGCCGCCGCGCGCCTGGCGACGCGCCTGGCGCCGAGTGAGGCCCTCACCCACGCCGAACGCGCCCTGGCGCTGCGTCCGGACGACCCCTCTATCCTCAGCGGCCTGTGCGAGGTGAACCTGGCGCTCGGCCGGGCGGACAGGGCCGCAGCCATCGCCGAGTCGCTGCGGCGCGCCTCGCCGCTCGACCAGCACGCGATCGGCTACCACGCCACGGCGCTGCGCCTCATGGACCATCCCGGGCACCGCGAGCTCTACGACTACGAGCGGCTGGTCCGTCCCTGGCGAATCGACGTCCCCGACGGCTGGCCGAACCTGGCCGCCTACCTCGCGGACCTGAAGGCCAGCCTCCTGAAGCTGCACACCCTGGCCACGCACCCGGTCGGCCAGTCGCTGCGACAGGGCAGCCAGACGACGCAGAGCCTCACCCGCTCCGACGATCCGGCGATCAAGGCCTTCTTCCAGGCAATCGACGGTCCCATCCGCACCCACATCGCCTGGCTGGGCGCAGGCGACGACGTCGTGCGGCGCAGGGCGACCGGGCGCTATCAGTTCAACGGCGTCTGGTCGGTGCGCCTGCATCCGGGTGGTTTTCACGCCAACCACGTGCATCCGATGGGCTGGCTGTCTTCGGCCTTCTACGTTGCCTTGCCCAGCAGCGTCAGCGCTGGGGGGCGCGAGGGCTGGCTGAAGTTCGGGGAACCCGGAATCGCCACGGCGCCGGCCCTGGATCCCGAGCACTACGTCCAGCCGGAGGCCGGCTTGCTGGCCCTCTTCCCGTCCTATATGTGGCACGGCACCGTGCCGTTCAGCGGCGACCAGCCGCGGCTGACGATCGCCTTCGATGTCATTCCGGCCTGAACCCCCGATGCTGTGTCGTCGCGCCGATTCTTCCTGTTGGCGGCGCCGGCCGCAGTCCTGCGATGAGTGGCGCCCATGACCGACCAGATCACCCTGCCTCCCGCCGCCGAGCGCTCGGTCGAGGAGATCAAGCGAACCCTGGAAACCAGTCGCAGCCGCGCCATCGACCTGGCGATCGCGGCCCTCGGCCGGGGCGTTCAACACCCGCTGGTGCATCAACTCGTGGCCGACGGACTCGAGGAGGATGGCCGGCTGAGCGACGCCCTCGCCCTGCTGTGGGAGGCCAGCACCTTCGCGCCGGAAAACCCGTACATTCTCAATCGCCTCGCGCAGCTCTACGCGCGGATGGATCGGCATGACGAGGCCGTCGAGACGTTCGACGCGGCGATCGCCCTGCAGCCAGACGCCTTTCACCTGCACCTGGCCCGCGGCGCATCACTGCTGGCGCTCAGCGAACCCGCCGCCGCGCGCGAGGCCTACGAACGCGCAGCGGCCCTGCAGCCCGACTCGCCGGAACCGCTGGCCGCACTCGCCGGCCTTTGCGCCCGGCAAGGCGACATGGCCGGCGCGCGCGACAACGCTTTGAAGGCGCTCGCCATCCGTTCGGACCTCGCCAGCCCACAACTTATCCTCGCCCGGGCCGAGATCGCCTTCAAGCAATACGCCGAGGCGGAATCGCGGATCCGCGCCGTCCTCGCCGATCCGGATCTGCCGCTCGAGGACCAGGCGCGCGGCTTCGGCCTGCTCGGCGACCTCTTCGACGCGACCGGCCGCGAGCCTCTGGCCTTCGCCGCCTACGAGCGGTCAGGACGGCTGTTCCAGCGGGATCACGACGCCGAGTACAGGGCCAGCGGCGAGGACCGACGCGTGCAGGCCGAGCGTCTCCTCGCCGAAATGACGGCGCGCCCCGATGTCGAATGGAAGGGGCCCGCTCCCCGGGCGCGGCGGGTGCGCCAACACGTGTTCCTGCTTGGCTTCGCGCGCACCGGCACGACGCTTCTGGAGCAGGTTCTGGCCAGCCACCCCGATGTGCGCTCGCTGGAGGAGCGGCCGGCGCTCGATCCCGCCAGCGGCCGGTTCCTCGAGGGTGGAGACGGCCTCGACCGGCTGGCGACCCTCAGCGGCGAGGAACTCGAGGCGGAGCGCCAAACCTACTGGGCAGGCGTTGCGCACTATCTCGACGAGGATCTGAGCGAAAAGATCCTGATCGACAAGCAGCCTCTGAACACGGTCCGCCTGCCCCTGATCGCGCGGCTGTTCCCCGACGCGAAGATCCTCTTCGCGGTGCGCGATCCCCGCGACGTGGTGCTGAGCGCCTTCCGCCGCCGCTTCCGGCTGAACGCGTCGATGTACCAGTTCCTGACCTTGGAGGGTGCTGCGCGCTTCTATGACGCGGTCATGCGGCTCGGCGAGGCGGCGTTCGAACGTATCCCCTTCGACGTGCATCGCGTGCGACAGGAGGACCTCGTCGAGGACTTTCAGGGCCAAGCCACGGCGGCCTTGAAGTTCATCGGCCTCGACTGGGATCCGGCGGTGCTCCGCTTCGCCGAGCGGGCCCGCACCACCGCCAACACGCCGAGCGCGGCTCAGTTGGCGGAAGGGCTGTCGCGAGCGACGCTGGGCGCCTGGACGCGCTACGGGCCCGACATGGCTCCGGTCCTGCCGTTGCTGGAACCTTGGGCCGCGCGGTTCGGCTACGCGCCGGCCGACGTTGCAGACCTGGACTCACAGCGCGCACGGCGCGGCGCGGTGAGCCTGGGCCTGCCCATGGCGGACGACCTTCGCCGGCAACGCAATGCCGTGGTCGCCGAAGTCCAGGCCTTGGCCGGGCGCGGCGACTTCGCCCGAGCCTTCGGCCTGGCGGAAGGCGCTATCGCCCGCGGCGCCAGGCACCCGTTCCTCTACCGCATGCGGGGCATCCTGCGGCAGCAGCAGAACCGGCTGCCCGAGGCGATCGCGGATTTCAACGCCGCCCTGGCCGCAGACCCGTCGGACCGCGGCGTGCTGAACGCCGTCGGCCAGACCCTGGCGCGCTCGGGCCGGCTGGCCGAAGGCGTCGCGCGCCTGGACGAGGCGATCGCCCTCGACCCCACCTTCGCCCCGGCCCACTACAACCGGGCCTGGGCGCTGGAGAACGCCGGGCGCCTGAAAGAGGCGAGGCAGGGCTACGAACGCGCCGTGCAGCTCGACCCGAACCACGCGGTCGCGCTGGGCAACCTGGCTGCGCTCGCGGCCAGGGCCGGCGACTGGGCCGAGGCGCGCCAGCGCGCCGAGCAGGCGCTCGCCATCGCGCCCGGCCTGCCGAGCGCGGTCATGGCCCTGGCGGACGCCGACGCCGAGTCGGGCCGCCTGGACGAGGCCGAGCGCCGGCTGAAAGGCCTTATCGCCGCCCTGCCGCCCGAGCAGGCGCACGAGCAGGCGGTGGCGCATGGCCGCCTGGGCGACGTGCTCGACCGCGCCGGTCGGACAGCGGAAGCGTTCGCGCAGTATGCCCAGCGCTCCGAGCGTCTGAAGGCGCTTTACGCCGACCGGATGGACGCGCCCGGCCAGGAGCCGGCCATCGCCCTGACCCGCCGCCTGCGGCGCTTCTTCGAGGGCGAGACCAAGGCCGATTGGGGTCCCGCCGGCGGCCCCGAGGGCGGCGACTGCATCTCGCACGCCTTCGTCGTCGGCTTTCCGCGATCGGGCACCACCTTCCTGGGCCAGGCTCTGGCGACACTGGCCGAGGTCGAGACCCTGGACGAGCAGGAGACGCTGCTCGACACAGTGCAGACCTTCTTCAACGACGATGAGGCCCTGAAACGCCTGACCGCGATAGACCCAGCCACCGCCGCCCGGTTCCGCGGCCTCTACTGGTCGCGCGTGCGGGACGCCGGCGCGCGGACGCCGGGCAAGGTGTTCGTCAACAAGCTGCCGATGAACATCCTGGGACTACCCGCCATCGCCAAGCTGTTCCCGTCGGCGAAGGTCGTGTTCCTGAGGCGCGATCCGCGCGACGTCGTGCTCAGCTGCTATCGGCGGCAGTTCGTGGTCAACCCGACCACCTGGTCGTTTCTGACGCTGGAGGGGGCCGCGACTTTGTACGACGAGGTGATGCGCCTGGCCGAGACCTACGAGCGCGCCCTGCCGCTCGACGTCCGGACCTTGCGGTACGAGGATCTCGCCGCAGACCTGGACGGCCAGATGGATAGCCTCTGCACGTTCCTCGGCGCACGATGGAAGGGCGGAACGGAGGGCCTCGCCGCCCGCGCGGCCGAGGTCGCCACGCCCAGCTCGTCGCAGATCGCCCGGGGCTTCAACCCCGAGGGGGTCGGCGCCTGGAGGGCGTATCGCGACCAGCTGGCGCCAGCCCTGCCGATCCTGGAGCCCTGGGTGCGCCGCTTCGGCTACGCGGCGGACTGACGAGAGAAAGGCGCGCCATGTTCCTGGAACTCGAGAGTGTGCTGACCGCGGCAGAGGTCGCTCGCCTCAGGGCGATCGCCGCCAGCGCCCGCTTCGCCGACGGCAAGCTGTCCAGTCCGCACTCGACGGTGAAGAACAACCTGCAGATCGACCAATCCGACGGCGGCTACGGCGAGTCGTGCAACCTGATGGCCGACGCCCTGCAGCGTTGCGACGCCTTCCGCAACTTCAGCTTCCCACGGCGGATGGCGCCGCCGATGCTGGCCCGGTACACGCCGGGCATGGCGTACGGCACGCATTCGGACGCCGCGTTCATGCCGATCGGCTCGCGCCAGCTGCGTTCGGACCTGTCGTGCACGATCTTCATCGCCGACCCGGAATCCTACGAAGGCGGCGAACTCGTCATCCACCTCGGCACCCGCGCGGTCGCCTTCAAGGGGCCGCCCGGCTCGGCGGTGATCTACACCTCGACCACCCTGCACGAGGTGGCGCCGGTGACGGCCGGCGAGCGGCTGGTGGGCCTGACCTTCATCGAGAGCATGATCCCCGACCCGGTGAACCGCGAGCTGCTGTACAGCCTCGACGAGGTGGCGGCGCTGGAAGGGTTCAACATGAGCTGGGAGAACCGCACCCGGCTGCAGTACGTGCGCAACAACCTGCGCCGCATGTGGGGCGAGGCCGAGTAGTCAGGCCAGCCTAGCCGCCCCGGCGAGCGAGCGGATCGCGTCGGCCAGCTTCGGTTCGGCGGCGCCGGCGGCGTTGATCCAGGTCAGGCCCTCGGCGATCTGCTGGCCATGCTCGCGGCGCGCCTGGTCGAGGACGTCGCGGCGCAGGTCCGCGTCGTAGGCGTGCTCGGTGGCCTTGGCGTAGCGGCCAAGCTCGCCGCTGGCCATCATCGCCTCGACGTCGTCCTCCGCGGCCTCGCCGTGCAGGTGGCGCAGCATCGCCGCCAGGTGCGGCCGCGGCCGCTGCAGGAAGGCGTCGAAGTCTATCCACGCCGCGCGCTCGCCGAAGGCGCGCCAGGCGTCCACCAGCGACCACGCCTCCGAGGCCCAGGCCATGGCCGCGAGCACGCCGGGGCCCGCGTCGGCGACCCGCCAGGCCGAGCGCCCCAGGCGCCGGTGCAGCCGGCGCAGGCGCGAGGGCGCATTGGC
>DASZQQ010000278.1:0-6430 GCA_035549595.1 Caulobacteraceae bacterium | reverse complement strand
GTTTCGCACCACAGAGGTCACAGAGGGGCACAGAACTACACAGAGAGAGATCGTTCGAAATCCTCTGTGACCTCTGTGAACTCTGTGTCCTCTGTGGCCGCTTCGGGCTTTGGCCTGGGTCCCGGCTTTCGCCGGGATGAGCGGATGAAGAGAGCGAAGGGCAGGCTCGAATTTGAGGCCCGCGCATGATCGTCGGCCTGGACCATATCGCCGTCGCGGTGCGCGACCTGGATCTCGCCGCGCCGGCCTACGAGGCGCTGCTGGGGCGCGGGCCGGACTGGCGCGAGGAGGCCGCCGGCGCCCGGCACGCCTGGTTCCAGCTCGGCAACATGGCCCTCGACGTCGTCCAGCCGGACGGCGCCGGCGAGAGCGGCGACCGCGTCCGCGCCCGCCTGGGTGACGGCGGCGACGGGCTCTGGGGCCTCGCCTTCGCGGTCGAGAACCTGGACGAGACCCGCCGCGTGCTCGGCCGCCGCGGCGCGCCGACGCGCGAGCCGGCGGACCTGCTCTCGACCGACGCCTGGCGCCTGTCGTTCCTGGAACGCGAGGCCACCTTCGGCGTGCCGATCGCCCTGGCCGAACGCCTGGCGGCGCCCAGGGTCAGCGAGCCGTTCGACGACGACTGCGTCCACGCCCTCGACCACGTGGTGATCAACACCGCCAACCCGGACCGCGCCGTCGCCCTCTACGGCGCCCGGCTCGGTCTCGACTTCCGGCTGGACCGCTCGAACCCGGACTGGGGCTCGCGCCTGATGTTCTTCCGCTGCGGCGCGGCGGTGGTGGAGATCGGCGCCAGCCTGAAGACGCCGCCGTCCGACGGCCCGGACCGCCTCTCCGGTCTCGCCTGGCGCGTGGTCGACGCCCACGCCGCGCGCGAGCGCATCGCCGCGGCCGGCTTCGACGTCTCCGAGGTGCGCAAGGGCCGCAAGCCCGGCACCCACGTCTTCACCGTGCGGGGGGGCGTCGCCGGCGCCCCCAGCCTCGTCATCAGCGCCTCGGGCGAAGAGGACTGAACCCCATGCAAGCCTTCACCACCCTCGACGCCAAGGCCGCGCCGCTCGACATCGCCAACCTCGACACCGACCAGATCATCCCCAAGCAGTTCCTGAAGACGGTGGAGCGCGAGGGCCTGGGCAAGGGCCTGTTCTACGACCTGCGCTTCGACGCCGAGGGCCGCGAGAAGCCGGACTTCGTGCTGAACGAGCCGCGCTACGCCGGGGCGGGCGTGCTGATCGCCGGCGACAACTTCGGCTGCGGCTCCTCGCGCGAGCATGCCCCCTGGGCGCTGATGGACTTCGGCTTCCGCTGCGTGATCGCGCCGTCGTTCGCCGACATCTTCTACAACAACTGCTTCCAGAACGGCCTCCTGCCGATCGCCCTGCCGGAGGCGGAGGTGAAGGCGCTGATGGCCGAGGCCAAGGGCGGCAACCACGTGTTCTCGGTCGACCTCGCCGCCCAGACGGTGACGGCGCCGTCCGGCCGGCAGATCCGCTTCGACATCGATCCGGGCCGCAAGGAGAAGTTGCTGAAGGGCCTCGATTCCATCGGCGAGACCCTGACGCGGGCGGGCGATATCGACACCTTCGAGATGCGCCAGGCGCTGGCCCAGCCCTGGCTGGAAGGGGTCTGACCCGCATGTCCCTGATCGTCGCCGGCACGGTGCGCGTGCCGCCCCAGAACATCGACCGCTTCCGCCCGCACATGGTCGAGATGATGACGGCCACGCAGGCCGAGGACGGCTGCTTCGCCTACAGCTACGCCGAGGACGTCGGCGAGCCGGGCCTGATCCACGTGTTCGAGGTCTGGCGCGACCAGGCCGCCCTCGACGCCCACTTCCAGACCCAGCACATGGCCGCCTGGCGCGCCGCCTGGCCCCAGTTCGGCGTCTCCGACCGCGCCCTGAAGGCCTACGACGTCACGGCCGAAAGGCCGCTCTGAGCCGGGGCCGCGCGCTGCGCGGCCGATTTGTCCACGAACCACACGAACCACACGAACGTCTGACGCCTGTCATTGGCGGCCGCGGCCACACGGACCCGTTCGTGTGGTTCGTGTGGTTCGTGGACGAATTCAATTTGGGTGAGGCTGGCGTTCGGGGCTTGGCGCCGATATGCAGCGTCGCCGTTTTGCGGAAACCTGAGGGACTTCGACCATGGCCAAGCTGCTGCTGCTTCCGGGCGACGGGATCGGACCGGAGGTGATCGCCGAGGTGCGGCGCGTGGCCGAGAAGGTGACGCCCGACCTCGTCATCGAGGAGCGGCTGTTCGGCGGCGCCAGCCTCGACGCGGTGGGCGCGCCCCTGACCGACGAGACCCTGGCCGAGGCCAAGGCGGCCGACGCGGTGCTGATGGGCGCGGTCGGCGGGCCGAAGTGGGATGGCGTTCCCCGGCCCCTGCGCGCCGAGACGGGGCTGCTGAAGCTGCGCTCGGGCATGGAGGTGTTCGCCAACCTGCGCCCCGCGCTCTGCTTCGCCCCGCTCGCCGACGCCTCGACGCTGAAGCGCGAGGTGATCGAGGGCCTCGACCTGATGATCGTCCGCGAGCTGACCGGCGGCGTCTACTTCGGCCAGCCGCGCGGCATCGAGACCCTGCCCGACGGCCAGCGCCGCGGCTTCGACACCCAGGTCTACACGACCTTCGAGATCGAGCGCATCGGCCGCGTCGCCTTCGACCTCGCCCGCAAGCGCCGCAACAAGGTGCACTCGGCCGAGAAGTCGAACGTGATGGAAAGCGGCCTTCTCTGGCGCGAGGTGATCACCGCCCTGCACCGGCGCGAATTCCCGGACGTACAGCTCGAGCACATCCTGGCCGACGCCGCGGCGATGCAGATCGTGCGCAACCCGCGCCAGTTCGACGTGCTCGTCACCGACAACCTGTTCGGCGACATCCTGTCGGACGAGGCCGCCCAGCTGACCGGCTCGCTGGGCATGCTGCCCTCGGCGGCCCTCGGTGCGCCGGGCAAGCCCGGTCTCTACGAGCCGATCCACGGCGCCGCGCCCGACATCGCCGGCCAGGGCATCGCCAACCCGCTGGCGGCCATCCTGTCGTTCGAGATGGCCCTGCGCTGGTCGCTGAAGGCCCCGGAGGCGGCGGACCGCGTCTGGGCGGCGGTCTCGCGCGCCCTCGATGCGGGCGCGCGCACCCGCGACATCGGCGGCTCGCTCTCGACCCGCGAGATGGGCGACGCGGTCCTGGCCGAGCTCTGATCCGTAAGCCGGACTTACACAGCGCGTCAGCGCAAATCGTATGGAGTTTGAAAGGCTTGCGGCGTGGGCGGGATCGTGGGTTGATCCGGCCGGGAGCTGAAGCCATGTCCGTTTCGCTCAGGGACGCCGCCGCGTCGTGCGCCCTTCTCGCCCTCGCCGCATCGCCGGCCATCGCCCAGCCTGCGGCCCCGCCGCCCGGTTGCACGAGCCCCGAAAGCCGGCAGTTCGACTTCTGGGTCGGGCGCTGGACGGTCTCGCCCTATGGCCATCCGGAGAAAACGGTCGCCTCGAGCCTGATCGAGCGGCTCTACGGCGGCTGCGCCATCCGCGAGAACTGGTCGCCTACCGGCGGAACCGGCGGCGGCAGCCTCTCCAGCTGGGTCCCCGGCGAGGGCGCCTGGCGTCAGACCTGGGTCGATTCCGCCGGATCGCGGGTCGACTTCAAGGGCGGCTGGGACGGCCACGCCATGGTGCTGACCGGCGTCTGGCCGCAGCCCGGCCACCCCAGCCAGCTCACCCGCATGACCTACACGCGCGAGGACGGCGGGGCTGTGCGCCAGCGCGGCGAGACCAGCGACGACGGCGGCAAGACCTGGGCGCCGGGCTTCGACCTGCTCTACCGGCCGGCCAACTGACTCTCGATCGGTCTCAGCGGCCCTCGGACGTGAAGGCGCCCCCCACCACCGCCGTCGAACCCCGGCCGCGCGGCGCGCTGGCGTCGGAGCCGCTGGCGTTGAAGGCGCTGAGGTTCGGGAACGGCCCGCGCACGGCGTCGGCGCGCCGGCGCCCGAATATCCAGGCGCCGTCGGAACCGAGGGCGAAGGTCGGGAAGTAGCGCTCGGTGCGGGCCGGATCGATCGGCGCGTCCTGGCGGCTGCCGAGAACGTAGACCTCGTCGCCGTCGCGCACGGCGAGGACCGCGTCGTCCTTCACCTCTGCCCAGTCGCGCACGAGCACCAGGAACATGTCGCGCCGCGGCACGCCGGCGGCGGCCAGCAGCTGCAGCTTGGCGATGGCGATGTCCTCGCGCTCGCCGCGGCCTTCGGCGAGGCCCTTGGCCAGCGTCCCCCAGTGGTGGTTCGTCAGCACCGGGTCGGGGGCGTAGCGGATGCGCGCGTTGACCCAGGCGTTGGCGGCCAGCACCCGGTCGCGGACGCTCAAGGTCCGCATCGCCGAGACGGCCGCGTCGAGGTCGGCGTCGCCTTCGGGCATCGGGCTCGAGGCGGCCTCGCGCCAGACCTCGTCGTAGACCGTCGATCCGAGCCTGACGGTGGTGAGGCCGAAGAGGTCGGGCGGGCGCGAGGCCAGCAGGGAATCGATCAGCGCGTCCAGGGCCGCCGGATCGGCAGGGTCGGGCGCAGGTCCGGCCGCCGCCGCTGTCGCGGCGAGCGCCGCCGCGACGGCGAAGACGCCGCCCACGACGATGAATGCAAGTCTCTCCCGGCGGCGCCGCATGCGAACTCCCCCGATTCGCCTCAGTTCACACCGAGCAGGCTTACGGATCGTGAATTCGCCGAGGCGGAAATGAGCCCGAACTGAGTCCGGTCGCCGCGGTGGGGAAGGGGCGGGCTACTCGAGGACCATCTGCGTCTGGGTGACGAGGGCCAGCAGGCGGCCATCGGCGTTGGTGATGCGGGTCTGCCAGACGCTGGAGCGGCGGCCGATGTGCAGCGGGCTCGCCTCGCCGGTGATGGTCTGGCCGACCTTGGCGCTGCCCAGGAAGTTGGTCTTGCTCTCCAGCGTCGTGGTGCCGGTGTTCGGGCGCAGGTTGATCGCCGCCCCCAGGGCGCCCAGGCTGTCGGCGAAGGCCATGTAGGCGCCGCCGTGCAGGATGCCGCCGGCGGTGCACAGATCCTCGCGGACCGTCAGCGTGCCGACGATGCGGTCCTTCTCGCGGGTGACGATCTCGACGCCCATGAGGTTGGCGAAGGGCATGCCGGCGTCGGCCATGAGTTTTTCTCCGGAAGGGTGGGATTTTTCACCGCCTTGCCCATTTGTCCGCCAGGGCGTAGGCAGCGCGCCTTACACGCGCCTTCAGGCGAAGTGGGTACCGGTTCGCCGCCCGGAAGGCGCGTGTCTTTTGGACTAGCGCGCGCACGGACGCAAAACCGGGATCCACTTTTGCTGTGCGCGCTTCGAATGGAGACCGCCGATGGGTTACCGGGTCGCCGTGGTCGGCGCCACGGGCAACGTGGGCCGCGAGATGCTGAACATCCTCGAGGAAGTGAACTTCCCCGTGGACAAGATCCACGCCATCGCCTCGCGCAAATCCATCGGCGTCGAGGTCGGCTGGAAGGACGGCGTCGTCAAGTGCGAGGACATCGAGCAATTCGACTTCTCCACGGTCGACGTGGTGCTGATGAGCGTGTCGGGCTCGTTCTCCAAGGAATGGTCGCCGAAGATCGGCGCCGCGGGCCCGATCGTGATCGACAACTCCTCCGCCTGGCGGATGGACCCCGATGTGCCGCTCATCGTACCGGAGGTGAATCCGGACGACGTCAATTACGCGCGGCGTAAGAACATCATCGCCAACCCCAACTGCTCCACCGCCCAGCTGGTGGTGGCGCTGAAGCCGCTGCACGACGCGGCGAAGATCAAGCGGGTGGTGGTGTCGACCTACCAGTCGGTGTCCGGCGCCGGCAAGGAAGGCATGGACGAGCTCTGGGACCAGACCAAGGCCGTCTACATGCTCGGCCCGACGGAGCCGCAGAAGTTCCCCAAGCAGATCGCCTTCAACGTCATCCCGTTCATCGGGTCGTTCCGCGACGACGGCTACACCGACGAGGAAGCCAAGATGTGGAACGAGACGCACAAGATGATCGACCCGGCGATCAAGCTGACGGTCACCTGCGTGCGCGTGCCGGTCATGGTCGGCCACTCCGAGGCTGTGAACATCGAGTTCGAGAGCCCGCTGGACGAGGACGAGGCGCGCGACATCCTGCGCGACGCGCCGGGCCTGGTGGTGATCGATAAGCGCGACCCGACCGGCTACATCACGCCCAAGGAAGCCCAGGGCGAGTTCCCGGTCTACGTCAGCCGCATCCGCAACGACACCACTGTCGAGCACGGCCTCTCGCTGTGGGTGGTGGCCGACAACCTGCGCAAGGGCGCGGCCCTCAACGCCGTCCAGATCGCCGAGCTGCTGCACGAGCGCGGCATGATCGGCCAGAAGGTGATCGCTTAGTCGATCTCCTCCCCCTCTGGGGGAGGGGGACCGCGAAGCGGTGG
>DASZQQ010000277.1:0-11352 GCA_035549595.1 Caulobacteraceae bacterium | reverse complement strand
AGGACGAGCGCCGCGTCCAGTTCGTGCTCACCGACAAGGGCCGCAAGCTGCGCGAGGCCGCCGCCCACGTGCCCCACACCATGGCCCGCGGCTACGAAGGCGGCGGCCTGGAAGACCTGCGCGAGGCGGTCCGCAGCCTCGTCGAGGTGCTGGCCCGCCACGCCGACGCGCAAGGGTGAACCGGGACGAGCCCCCGGGAGGCGGCGACGGCGCCCGTCCCCGACGTCAGGGCGAGCGGCTTCGCGCCGGCCCGGCTCCGTTCAGGATCGGCAGCAGCGTCGCGTCGAGCGCGCGGGTGAAGGCGGCGTTGTCGTAGGACAGCACCTCGTGCCCTTGCCCCGGCAGGGCGACGAAGGCCTTGGCCGGGGCGTGGATCCGGTCCAGCCAGGCGCGGGCGAACTCGGGCGGGGTGGTCAGGTCCCGGGCGCCCTGGATCACGATCACCGGCATGGCGAAGGCGCCGTCCGAGGCGCCGATGTCGGCGTCGCGCACCTCGCGGGTCCAGAGCTCGGTGCGCAGCATGCCGGTCATGCCGCGCTGCAGGGCCAGCACGTCGCCCAGCGACCAGTGCGGCGCGCCGAGCACCGCCTCGACGTTCTGGCTATAGGACAGCGTCGGCGGCAGGTACGGCCCGGCGGCGTGGACCATGTGCATCATCCGCGGCGAGCCGTCCGGCCAGGGCGGCGGCCCGGCCTGGTCGCGCAGCTCCGCCACGCCCTTGGCGTCGCCGGTTGCCCGCGCCCGGGCCAGCAGCTGGGCGTACTGCCATTGCTGCCGCATCGCCGTCGTGCCGACCGTCTGCCCGGTCCCGACCAGTGCCGCGAAGAGGTCCGGCCTGGCGAGGGCCATCTGCGCGCCCAGGATCGAGCCCCAGGAGTGGCCGACGATGACGATCCTGTCCCTGCGCAGGTGCGCGCGCAGGTACTCGCTGACAGCCAGGCCGTCGGCGACCATGGTCGCCATGTCGGTGTTCGGATCGACATCGCCGCCCGTCCGGGCCAGGGTCTTGCCGCCGCCGCGCTCGTCCCACTGGACGACCACATAGTGATGCTCCAGCGGCCGGAAATAGCGCAGCAGGTAGCTCTCCGGCGAACCGGGACCGCCGTGCAGGATCAGCAACACGGGCTTGCTCCGGTCGTCGCCGCGAATGGTGATCCACTGCGGAGCGCCGTTGATCGGCACGAAGCGTTCCTCGTCGATGCCGTTCGGCGTGCGGATGGCCACCGCCTCGGCGGTCTGGCGCCTGGCCCAGGCGAGCCAGCCGAGGCCGGCCACGGCCAGCAGGCCGACCAGGAGCGCGAAAACGATCGCGCCGCGTCGGATGAAGCGGATCATGGCGGCCTCCCATTACAAAGACTACATTTGTAGCCTGAAAGGACTACACGCGTAGCTTGCGCTGTCAACTCAGCCGCGATCGCGGGTTCTTCAGGCTTGGGCGGGCTCTTCGCGCGCGCTCAGGAGGGCGATCAGCGCCGCCGCGTCGCCCGCGAACAACCGGTCGACCAGGGACGTCACCTCGCCCTCGACATAGGCCGCCCGCTCGATCAGGGCGCGGTAGCGCAGGACGCCGTCGGCCCGCTCCGAGCGGACCGCCTTCTTGTGTTTCAGGCGGCCGAGGAGGGTCTTGATGGTGGCCGCGCCCCAGGGCCGCACCGACTGCACCTCGGCGATCAGCCGCATCGGCGGCAAAGGCCCAAGGCGCCAGAGCGCCTCGAGGATCACGCTCTCAGCCTCGGTGATGTGGATGGCCGGCACGGGACTCAGTCGCTCAGCACGGCCCGGTCGATGCGCGCCTCCACCGCCCAGTTGGCGATCACGGCGACGGCGCCGCTGACGAGGCCCAGCAGGATCAGCAGCATCACCTCCGCCAGGCCGGGCGCGAGCACCTGCAGGGGCGCCGGGCCGGTCCGGTTGGCGAGGCCGATGGCGATGACGAGGCCGTTGTAGGCGGCCCCGACGAGGCCCGCGAGGGGGCCGCCGAGCCGCAGGCCAGCCAGAAATGCCGATCCGCCCGCCAGGCGCGGCCCCTGGGCGAGCTTCAGTCCGCAGACCAGCAGGGCCGCCAGCGTCGCCAGGACGAGGCCGACGACGATCGCCTGCACGACCGGGTTGGCGTGCTGAAGGACGCCGAGCGCCGACAACGGCTCGGCGCAGGCGACGCAGGGCAAGGCGGCGACGGGCGGCCCGAGGCTGGCGGCCCGGCGAACGGTGCGGTTGAGCATGACGGCTCTCCAAAGCGTCGACCGCCCCAACGCGCCAGTATTGGCGGCGGCCGTCAAGGCAGGGCCGAACCGATCGACATGACCTCGGGTCCGCGTTGACAACGCCGTCCGCCGGGGGCTCGCTGGGCGAAGGTCCGCCGAAGACGGCCGAGGGAGGAAGCGATGCACGATACGGTCATCCGGGGTGGAACCATCGTCGACGGGACCGGCGCGGCGCCCTTCGCCGGGGACGTCGCCATCGACGGCGGCCGCATCGCGGCGGTCGGCAAGGTCGAGGGCGCCGGCCGGCGCGAGATCGACGCGGCGGGCCTGGTGGTCGCCCCCGGTTTCATCGACCTGCACACGCATCTCGACGCCCAGATCGGCTGGGATCCGGCCCTGACGCCGATCTGCTGGCACGGCGTCACAACCGCCCTGATCGGCAACTGCGGCCTGACCTTCGCGCCCTGCAAGCCGCAGGACCGCGCGACCCTGGCGGGCATGATGGAGACGGTGGAGGACATCCCGCGCGAGGCGATCCTGACGGGCCTGCCCTGGACCTGGGAAAGCTACGAGGACTACCTCGACACGCTGGAGCGCATCCGCCCGGGCATCAACGTCGCCGGCCTCGTGGGCCACAGCGCCCTGCGCTACTACGTGATGGGCGAACGCTCGTTCGACGCCGAGGCCACGCCTGCCGAGATCGAGCAGATGTGCGCCCTCCTGGACCGGGCCATGCGCCGCGGCGCGCTCGGCTTCTCCAGCAACCGCTTCGAGCCGCACAAGGCCCCCGACGGCCGCTCGATCCCCGGCACCTTCGCGCCGCTCGGCGAACTCATCGCCCTCGCCAAGGCGGTCGCCGCCCACGACGGCCTCGCCCAGTTCGTCGGCGCGAGGCTCGACGAGCTGCGCGAGATCAGCGACCGCTCCGGCGCGCGCCTGCTGTTCTCCTACGGCGTCGGTCCGAACACCGGCGACGGCGCCCGCGCCGCGGCGGCCCTGGACGAGCTCTGCAAGGGCCGCGACATCACCGCCATCACCCACGTCCGCGGCTCCGGCTTCCTTCTGAACCTGGCCGGGCTGACTGGGGTCCGCGGCGACGCGTGGGACGAGCTGCGCGCGATGGACCCGGCCGCGCGCCTCGCGGCCGTGCGCGACGACGCCTTCGCCGAACGCCTCGGCGCCGAGGGCCAGACCCGCCTTCCCCTGGACCAGGTGTTCGACCTCGGCGACGGCGCCAGCCCCGTCTACGCACGGGAGGGTGAGGAGAGCGTGGCGGCGACGCTGGCCCGCACCGGCGAGACCTTCGCGCAGCTCTTCGTGCGCCGCGCCCGCGAGACCGGCGGCCGCGCCGCGTTCTGCTACCGCATGTTCTCGCGCAACGTGGACGAGCTGGAGCGCGTGGTCGCCTCCGACCACAGCTTCCCAAGCCTCGGCGACGCCGGCGCGCACGTGTCGCAGATCATGGACGGCGACTGGGCGACCTTCATCCTCGGCTACTGGGTGCGCGAGCGCGGCGCCTTCAGCCTGGCCGAGGGCGTGCGGCGCATGACCTCCGGCCCGGCCCGGGTGCTGGGCCTGAAGGACCGCGGCCGCCTGGCGCCGGGCCTGCGCGCCGACATCGCCATCTTCGATCCCGCCACGGTCACCCAGGACCACCCGACCATGGTCAACGACTTCCCCGGCGGCGCGCCGCGCTACGTCCAGCGCGGCCGCGGCTACCGCGCGGTGCTGGTCAACGGCGAAGTGAACCTCGCCGACGACGAACTCACCGGCGCCCGCGCCGGCCACGTGATCCGGCCCGCGCGGGAGGCGGTGGGGGCATGATCGCCCGAACCGCCCTCGCTCTCTGCGCCCTGGCCCTCGTCTCGGCCGCGCCGCCCGCCGGGCCGCCGGGCGTCGACAAGGTGCAGCTGCAGGAGCAGCCGTTTCCCGGCCCGTCGGACCACACCGTCCTGTTCCACACACGGATCGCACGGGGCGCCGGCATCCCGCCGCACACCCACCCGGGCATCGAAATGACCTACGTCCTGCAGGGTCGGGCCCTGGTGAAGATCGCCGGACGCCCGGACCTGCGGGTGGCGGCCGGAGACAGCTTCTCCATCGCCGATGGCGTGGTCCACAGCGTCCGCAACGTCGGATCGGCGACGCTGACCCTCGTCTCGACCTACGTCGTCGACAAGGACAAGCCCCTGGCCAGCCCGGCCACCGGCGCGCCCTGACCGGAGCTCCCGAGCGACGCCTCGCCCCTTCCGGAGAGGGGGTTGCGGGGCGGTAGGGGGTGGTGGCCTCCCCTACCCCGCCCGCTCCGCGCTCTTGGCCCGCGCGCCCGTCGCCTTGCGCTCGAGCTGGTCGACGTCGCGGACGGCGCCGCGGGCGGCGCTGGTGGTCAGGGCGGCGTAGGCGCGCAGCGCCGGGCTGACGTTGCGCTGGCGCGGGGTCGCGGGGCGCCAGGCGGCGGGGCCGCGGGCGTCCATTTCGGCGCGGCGGCGGTCGAGTTCGGCGGCCGGGACGTCGAGGACCATGGTGCGGGCCGGGATGTCGATGACGATGCGGTCGCCGTCGTGGACGAGGCCGATCAGGCCGCCCTCGGCCGCCTCCGGCGAGGCGTGGCCGATGGAGAGGCCCGAGGTGCCGCCCGAGAAGCGCCCGTCGGTGATCAGGGCGCAGGCTTTGCCCAGGCCCTTCGATTTCAGGTAGCTGGTCGGGTACAGCATCTCCTGCATGCCGGGGCCGCCGCGCGGGCCCTCGTAGCGGATGACGACCACGTCGCCGGCCACGACCTTGCCGCCGAGGATGGCCGAGACGGCCGCGTCCTGGCTCTCGTAGACCTTGGCCGGGCCCGAGAACTTCAGGATGCTCTCGTCGACGCCGGCGGTCTTCACGATGCAGCCGTCTTCGGCGAGGTTGCCGAAGAGGACGGCCAGGCCGCCGTCCTGGCTGAAGGCGTGGGCCTTGTCGCGCACGCAGCCGCCGGCGCGGTCGGTGTCGAGCGCCTCGAAGCGGCGGTCCTGGCTGAAAGCGACCTGGGTCGGCACGCCGCCGGGCGCGGCGCGGTAGAAGGTCTGCACGGCCTCCGACGGATTGCGGGCGATGTCCCACTGGTCCAGCGCCGCGGCCAGGGTCGGACTGTGCACGGTCGGCAGGTCGGTGTGGATCAGGCCGGCGCGGTCGAGCTCGCCCAGGATGGCCATGATGCCGCCGGCGCGGTGCACGTCCTCGAGGTGCACGTCGGCCTTGGACGGGGCGACCTTGCACAGGCACGGCACCTGGCGCGACAGCCGGTCGATGTCGGCCATGGTGAAGCCGACCTGGGCCTCGTGGGCGGCCGCCAGCAGGTGCAGGACGGTGTTGGTCGAGCCGCCCATGGCGATGTCGACCGTCATGGCGTTCTCGAAGCCTTCGAAGCTGGCGATCGAGCGCGGCAGGACCGAGGCGTCGTCGTGCTCGTACCAGCGCCGGGCGAGCTCGACGATCGTGCGGCCGGCCTGGAGGAACAGCGCCTTGCGGTCGGCGTGGGTGGCCAGCACCGTGCCGTTGCCGGGCAGCGAAAGCCCCATCGCCTCGGTCAGGCAGTTCATCGAATTGGCCGTGAACATGCCCGAGCACGAGCCGCAGGTCGGGCAGGCCGAGCGCTCGATCACCTTGACGTCCTCGTCGCTGACCGCCTCGTCGGCGGCGGCGACCATGGCGTCGATCAGGTCGACCTTCTTGGCCCCGGTGCTCAGCAGCACCTTGCCCGCCTCCATCGGCCCGCCGGAGACGAACACGGTCGGGATGTTGAGGCGCAGCGCCGCCATCAGCATGCCGGGAGTGATCTTGTCGCAGTTGGAGATGCAGACGAGCGCATCGGCGCAGTGGGCGTTGACCATGTACTCGACCGCGTCGGCGATCAGCTCGCGCGAGGGCAGGCTGTAGAGCATGCCGTCGTGGCCCATGGCGATGCCGTCGTCGACGGCGATGGTGTTGAACTCCTTGGCGACGCCGCCGGCCGCCTCGATCTCGCGCGCCACCAGCTGGCCCAGGTCCTTCAGGTGCACGTGGCCGGGCACGAACTGGGTGAAGGAGTTGGCGATGGCGATGATCGGCTTGCCGAAGTCGGCGTCCTTCATGCCCGTGGCGCGCCAGAGGCCGCGGGCGCCGGCCATGTTGCGTCCGTGGGTGGTCGTGCGGGAGCGGTAGGCGGGCATGCTCTGAAGGTCCTGCTGCGCGTCGGGTGCGGCTACATATCAACGTCGGCCGCCGGGAAGAAGGGCGACGATCCTGGTCAGGCGTGCAGGCGCAGTCCGTCCGGCCGCACCGGCGCCTCGGCAGGCTGTGCGACGACCTCCAGCCGCCGCCGGACCAGCGCCTCGGGGTGCTCGGCCGCCAGCCAGGCCATCATCTGTTCGCGCACGTGGGTGCGCAGGTCGAAGGTCTGGCCGCCGTTGCGGGCGCTGACCAGGCAGCGGATCTCCAGCGAGGTCTCGCGCACGTCGGTGACGGAGAGGTTCACGACCTTGCCGTCCCAGAGCGGCGAGGCGCGGACGATCTGCTCGAGGCGCCTGCGCATGGCGTCCACCGGCGCGGCGTGGTCGACGTACAGCATCGCCGTGCCGATCAGGGCCGCCGACTCGCGGGTCCAGTTCTGGAACGGCTTCTGGATGAAGTAGCTGAGCGGCACGACCAGGCGCCGCAGGTCCCACAGGCGCACGACGACGTAGGTCGAGCCGATTTCCTCGACGTTGCCCCACTCGTTCTCGACGGTGATCGCGTCGTCGAGGCGGATCGGCTGGGTGATGGCAATCTGGATGCCGGCGATCAGGTTGGTCAGCAGCGGCTGCAGGGCCAGGCCGACCAGCACGCCCGCGGCGCCGCCCGCGGCCAGCAGGCTGACGCCCCATTGCCTGACGCCGTCGATGGTCATCAGGGCCAGGGCCATGGTGACGAGGCCGATGAGCACCGCCGTGGCGCGGCGCAGGATGCGCACCTGGGTCAGGTGCTTGCGCGCCAGCAGGTTGTCCTCGACCCCGATCTGGAAGCGCCGCAGGTAGAGGGCCGCGGCGATGTCCAGCGCCGCCAGCGTCGTCCAGCCGACCAGGACGATGAAGGCGATCAGCAGGATGTGCTTGGCGGGCGCCGCCTCGCCCGGCGTCAGGGGCGCGAGGGGGACAGCCGCGCTCAGCGCCACGACGATGAAGGCCAGGCGCGTGGGCTGACGGGCCCGGACGATCAGCGACGACCAGAACTTGTCGCGCCGGCGAAGCCCGCGTCGGACCAGCCCGACGACGACGTCGTTCATGACGAGGGCGACACCGGCGGCAAGGCCGAGAACGACGGCGCTGACCAGCCAGTCGGGCGCCCACTGCAGCTGCGCGACCAGCGCAGCGACGGCGTTTCTGAAGGACGGCATGCCTGCCTAACGCAGGCCCGCGCCGGTCGGCTCCCGGCTCAGATCGTCATCGAGCGGGCGAGCGGCATCTGCATCAGCAGTTCTCCGCCCAGCGCCGCCGCCGCCGGGCCGATGTCGCGGCACAGGTGGGCGCGCAGGGCCTCGGGGATCGAGTCGAGGGTGGCGACGGACTGCTCTTCGGCGAAGGCGGCGAAGGTCGCGTCATCGGCCTCGCGGTCGCCGCTGAGGTCGCCGATCCGGTGCATCACGATCGGCGAGGCCGTGGGCGTGCGGCCCGCGTCGTGGATCGAGCTCAGGGTCAGGCCGTCCATGATCGCCGCCTTCAGCCCGCCGACGCCGTGGAAGATGCCGAACACCGGCGACCGCGTCGCCCGCTCCGAGCCGATCACGAACACCTGGTTGTGCATCGGCAGCCACCAGGCGTCGGTGAACATGCCGGCGGTGACCATGGAGAGGCGCAGCAGCCCGCAGTCGTCCAGGCGGATCATGCCGTGGTCGTGCATGACCAGGCCGGGCTGCAGGGCGTAGAGCCGGGTCGAGCGGTAGAAGCCCTCGTAGGCCGAACCGCGCAGCTTGGTCGTCGCGCGAATCTGCGGCAGGCTCTCGAGCACAAGCGACATGTCGTCCGCCGGCGGCGGGCCACGACGCAGGGGCGCGGCGTCGGCCCCCAGGCGCTCGGCCAGGCCGGCCAGGTCGCGGTCCCAGTCCAGCAGGGTGAAGCCCGGGATCCGGCGCGCGATCATGGCGGTCAGCTGGGTCATGTTGTGCGACGACGGCCGCACCGCGCCGGAGACCCAGCGCGCGGCCACGGACTTGTCGACGCCGACCTCGGAAGCGAGCCGCGCCCGGCTCATCGACAGGATCTTCAGGACCAGTTCCAGCTTCGCTGAAAACGGCTCCGGCATGCGCGGCGCCCCCACTCACGCAACACGCCGAAACGACTCGGCGCCCGTGAAGGTGCACGCAAAGCGCCCGAATACAACCGGCGGCGCTTCGCGAAGCGCCGCCGAAGGTCCCTAAAACGCCACGCTGAGCCGCGCCTGCACGCCCTGATCGGAAATGCGGCGGCCGACCTCGCCGTCGTAGCTGACGGTCAGCCGCGCGCGGCCGGAGAGCTTGACGTCCGCGCCAGCCTCCAGGAGCGCGGCGTCGCGCGCCAGCGGCAGGCCGTCGATGTCGAACGCCTGGCCACCGGCGGCGAAGCTGTAGCGCGATGTCGGCGTGCGATCGCCGAAGGCGTGGCGCCAGGCCGCCGAAGCGTGCAGCCCGACCTCCGAACCGCCGGCGTCGATCGTGGTCGCGGCCCTGAGGCCCAGGCTGGCGAAGCTCACCGACTGGCTCTGGCCGGCGCTCTTCAGCGCCGCGGGCCCGCCCTTCTCGGTGAAGCCGTCGGTGTGCAGCATCACGTGGGCGAGGCCGGCGAAGGGCTCCAGCGTGCCGGTCCCTTGCGTCCAGCCATAGCCGACCTCGCCGAACACCTGGCCGGTCCCGGCGCGGTAGCCGCCGGTCAGGGCGTCGGCGAAGCCGGGGAAGACGGCGGCGCGGGCGGTGCGCACGTCGTGCCAGGCGTAGGCGGCGCCGAAGCGCACGCCCACCGGGCCGGCCTTGGCCCCGCCGTAGGCCGCCAGGTGGTAGCTGTCGAGGCTGCCGGTCGAGGCGCGCGAGGCCACGTCCACGTCCGCGTGGCTGTAGCCGCCGGCGACACCCAGGCGCCAGGCGTCCGAGGCGAGCAGGTCGGCGCCCAGGACGAAGCCGCCGATGTCGCGCCGCGCCGCGCCGGCGTTGCCGTCGCTGTCCGCGTGGCCCCAGGCGCCGAACGCCTGACCCCAGGCGCCGTGCGGATCGCCGCCGGCCAGGGCCTCGCGCAGGCGCCGGTTCGCCGCGTCGCGAACGAAGCGGCTGTCGTCCATCTCGACGCCCTTCACGGCCGGGCCGATCTCGCCGGAGAGCGCGTCGAAGGCGCCGCGGGCCGCGGCCGGGTCGTTCAGGTTGGCGACGGCGTCGAACACCGCCTTGCCCTGCCCCAGGCTGTCGGCCCCGTTCGCGGCCTGGCACTGGTTGAAGGTCCGGGCGACCGAGCAGAAGGCGGCGCCGTTGCGCACGACGTCCACGAACACGTGGTTGGCGTCGTCGTTCAGGGCCAGCTTCAGGAACAGCATGTTGACGTTGGACGTCAGGCCCGAGAACGCCCCGCTCTCGCCGCCGTCGGCGGTCAGCACCGTGTAGCGCGAGCCGATGGTGTAGTTGCCCGGCGCGCCGAGGATGTTCACCGTGCCGCCGCCGATCGTCGCGGCGCCGGTGGTGTGGACGAGGTCGGCGTGACCCTGGGCGTCGAGTTCCACCTCAAGCGTCGAGCCCGAGGCCAGATTCAGGGCGCCGTTGACCGTCAGCGTGCCGATGGAGTCGCCGGCCGCCAGGGTCCCGCCGGAGGCGACCTGCGCCGCGCCGACCTGGCCGACGCCCTGCAGGCGCGCGCCCGACTGGACGCTCACGGTTCCGGGCAGCACGCCGTCGACGCGCAGGGTCCCGGCGGAAACCGTCGTCGCGCCGCCGTAGCTGGAGACGCCGGGGAGGATCAGCGTCCCCGTCCCGGCCTTGGTGAAGGCCCCGGTCCCGGTGAGCGGACCGGTGAGGGTCAGGCTGGTTCCACCCGCCGTGCGGATCGTCCCGGGGCCGGCGAAGGCCAAGGTGCGGGCGCTGGCGAAGCTGCCCGTGGTGGCGAGGCCCCCGCCGTTCAGCGTCACCGCCCCGCCGGCCGCGCCCAGGTTGGCGTCGCTCGACACCTGGACGAAGCCGCCGTTCACCGTCACCCCGCCGGTGAAGGTGTTGCTCCCGCCCAGCACCAGAGTGCCGAGGTCGGTCTTGATGAGGCCGCCCGCGCCGGCGATGGCCGAGTTGACCGTGGCCGTATAGCCGGCCCCGGCCGCCGTTCCGTCGCCGACGCGAAGGGTGGGCGCCGCCCCGGTGAGGGTGAGGGCGGCGCCGCCGACGGTGTAGCCATCCACCGCGAACTGCAGACCGTTGGCGCTGATCCCGCCCGCGCTGCCGTCCACGGTGACCACGCCCGCCGCTCCGGCGAAGACGCCGAAGTCGCTGTTCCATCCGGCGCTGACCGCGCCGTTCGCGTCCGTCCAGTTGGTCGGACCGAGCTTCCAGGTTCCCGAACCGCCGGCGATCGAGCCGGTCGGGCTGGTCACGCCGCCGTTCCAGAACAGGATCGGCGGGACCGCGGGGGCGGACACGACCAGGTTCACCTGGCCGCCGATCGCCGTCTGCACGGCGAGCTGGCCGGCCTGGACCGTGGCCGGGATGGTCCCGAAGGCAAGGCCGTTGTCGGTCAGGGCGCCGGTGTAGTCGAACAGCCGATAGAGCCCCTGGCCGAAGCCGCCGGGACTGGAGATGTTCAGCGTGCCGTCGAGCGTCAGGGCGCCGTTGACGTGGAACAGGGCCTGGGTCGAGGGCGCGCCGAGGCTGGTCTGGATGATCGAGCCGCTGTTCAGGGTCAGGGCGCCGGTGGTCAGGGTCTGGCCGGCGAGGCCGAGCAGGCTGCCGCCGTTCTCCACCGTCACGGTCCCGGCGGTCGAGCCCGCGCCGCCCAGGGTCGCCCCGGAGAGCACGTCGAAGCTGCCGCCCATCGAGCCGTTCAGGCGCAGCGTGCCGCCGGCGACCGTCGCCTGGCCGCTGTAGGTGCTGGGCGCGGCCAGGATCAGGATGCCGGCCCCGGTCTTGCTGAAGGCGCCGCTGCCCGAAAGCGCGCCC
>DASZQQ010000276.1:0-13249 GCA_035549595.1 Caulobacteraceae bacterium | reverse complement strand
CCGGCCGGCGTCACCGCCTTCGCCCGGCGCCTGGGCGACCGCATGACCCGGCTCGACCGCATGGAGCCGGAGCTGAACCGCGTCGCGCCCGGCGAGCAGCACGACACCACCACGCCGGCCGCCATGGTCGGCATCCTGCGCATGCTGCTGATGACCCCGGTGCTGACGCCGGACTCGCGCGAGCGCCTGACCGGCTGGATGATCGGCTGCCAGACCGGCGGCCAGGCCCTGCGCGCCGGCGTGCCGCACGGCTGGACCGTCGGCGACAAGACCGGCCGCGCCACCCACGGCGCCACCAACGACATCGCCGTCCTCTGGCCGGCCGACCGCCGCCCGATCCTGGTCGCCGCCTACACCATCGCCCCGGACAAGGCCTCCGACGAGGCCCGCAGCGCCGTCCTCGCCGAGGTCGGCCGCATCGTCGCAGACGCCTTCCGCGGCGCGGAGGCCTGATCCATGGCCGGGATCGGACTGACGAGGGCGTCCGCGCCAACGCCGAGGGAGATGCTGGGCTGGCTGGCCAAGGGCGAGGTCGCGCTCGCGCTCGGCATCGTCGGCATCGTCGTCCTGCTGATCCTGCCGGTGCCGTCCTTCATCCTGGACATGCTGCTGTCGCTGTCGATCACCAGCGCCGTGCTGATCCTGATGACGGCGCTGATGATCAAGAAGCCGCTGGAGTTCACCGCCTTCCCGACGGTGCTGCTCATGGCGACCCTGTTCCGTCTGGGCCTAAACGTCGCCTCGACGCGCCTGATCCTGGGCCACGGCCACGAGGGCACCGAGGGCGCCGGCCACATCATCCAGGCGTTCGGCGCCCTGATGATGGGCGGCAACTTCGTCATCGGCCTGATCGTGTTCGCGATCCTGGTGATCGTGAATTTCGTCGTCATCACCAAGGGTTCGGGGCGGATCGCCGAGGTCGCCGCCCGCTTCACCCTGGACTCCATGCCCGGCAAGCAGATGGCGATCGACGCCGATCTGTCGACGGGCCTGATCGACCAGGAGGAGGCCAAGCGCAAGCGCAAGGACCTGGAGCTGGAGTCGACCTTCTTCGGGGCCATGGACGGCGCCTCGAAGTTCGTGCGCGGCGACGCCATGGCCGGCCTGATCATCCTGGGCATCAACGTCGTCGGCGGCATCCTGATCGGCGTCGTCCAGCACAAGATCCCGCTGGCCCAGGCGGCCTCGTCGTACACGATCATGTCGATCGGCGACGGCCTGGTCAGCCAGATCCCGGCCCTGGTGATCTCGATCGCCGCGGGCCTGCTGGTGTCCAAGTCCGGCGTCGAGGGCGCGGCCGACAAGGCCCTGGTCACTCAGCTGGCGACCAATCCCGTCAGCCTCGGCATGGTCTCGGCGGCCTCGGGCGTGATCGCCCTGATCCCCGGCATGCCGATCATCCCGTTCGCGGCGCTGTGCATCGGCGCGGGCGCGCTGGCCTGGCGCCGGACCCAGGCCGCCAAGGCCCCGCCGCCCGCCGCGCCGGCGGCCGCCGCCGAGCCCGAGGAGGAGCCGATCTCGGCCAGCCTCGCCATCGACGACGTCAAGATCGAGCTCGGCTACGGCCTCCTGAACCTGATCAACGACCTCGAGGGCCGCCGCCTCACCGACCAGATCAAGGCCCTGCGCAAGACGCTGGCCACCGAGTACGGCTTCATCATCCCGCCGGTGCGGATCCTCGACAACATGCGCCTGCCGAACCAGGGCTACGCCATCCGCATCAAGGAGATGGAGGCTGGGACCGGCGAGGTGCGCCTGGGCCACCTGATGGCCATGGACCCGCGCGGCGGCCAGGTGGAGCTGCCCGGCGAGCACGTGCGCGAGCCGGCCTTCGGCCTGCCGGCCACCTGGGTCGAGGAGTCGCTGCGCGAGGAGG
Organism: Caulobacteraceae bacterium; assembly: GCA_035549595.1. GTDB lineage: Bacteria > Pseudomonadota > Alphaproteobacteria > Caulobacterales > Caulobacteraceae > Acaudatibacter. The sequence continues at coordinate 11,373 of DASZQQ010000276.1, read as the reverse complement.
CGACCTTCCGCAACTACACCATCGTCGATCCGGCCACGGTGCTGACCACCCACCTGACCGAGATCCTGAAGGAGAACATGGCCGAGCTGCTCTCCTACGGCGAGGTGCAGAAGCTGCTGAAGGAGCTGCCGGCCGAGCAGAAGAAGCTGGTCGAGGACCTGATCCCCTCGGTGGCCTCGGCGAGCACCGTGCAGCGCGTGCTGCAGGCGCTGCTGCGCGAGAAGGTGTCGATCCGCGACCTGCCCGCGATCCTGGAGGGCATCGCCGAGGCCGCGCCGCACACCGCCTCGATCACCCAGCTGGTCGAGCAGGTCCGCGCGCGCCTGGCCCGGCAGCTGTGCTGGGCCAACCGCGGCGACGACGGCGCCCTGCCGATCATCGCCCTGTCGCCGGACTGGGAGGGCGCCTTCGCCGACGCCCTGATCGGCCAGGGCGACGACCGCCAGCTGGCCCTGGCCCCGTCGAAGCTGCAGGAGTTCATCCGCGCCATCCGCGACGCCTTCGAGCGCGCGGCGCTGACCGGCGAGTCGCCGGTGCTGCTCACCGGCCCGGTGATCCGGCCCTATGTGCGCTCGATCATCGAGCGTTTCCGCGGCCAGACCGTGGTCATGAGCCAGAACGAGATCCATCCGCGCGCGAGGCTGAAGACCGTCGGCATGGTGTGACCTGCGGCCTGGCTTCTGGAACCGTTTCGCCGCCGAAATGTTTGCGACCTCGGAGGGGGCTCGAGGAACCACAGGAAGGCTCCCCCGCCCATGACCAAGACCTTGCTTTGCTTCGCCGCCGCGACTGCCGTGGCCGCCGCCGTCCCGAGCCTCGCGCTGGCCAAGAGCAAGCCCGCCGCCAGCCCGTCCAGCGACAGCAGTTCGACGTCCGCGGCGTCCGCGGACCACGCGACGCCCGCCACGCCAGCCACCCCCGCCACGCCCGCCACGCCGCCGAGCGGCGCCGCCACCGGATCGTCCGCGGACACCAGCGCCAACGCGCCCGCGTTCACGGTCGGCGTGCCGGTGAAGGACAACACCGGGGCCACGATCGGCGCGATCAGCGACGTCAAGACCGACGCCAACGGCCAGCAGATGGCCACCGTCAAGATGGGCGCCGACCAGTTCTCGGTCGCGACCTCGGGCCTGGCCATGCAGGACGGCGCGGCCGTCATCAACATGAGCAAGTCCGACATCGACTCCAAGCTGCACCCCTCGCACTGAGGCGAATCCCGCACGGCCCGGGAACCGAATCCCGGGCTTGGCCGTTGGCTCCCGCGCGCTCCCGCGCGGGAGCCTTCGCATGAGAAGCGCCCACCTTCTGCTGACCCTTGCGGCCCTGGGCCCGTCGGCCGCCACGGCGGAACCTCCGGCCGCAGCGGTGACCGCGGCCGACGCCGCCCGCTCGGCGTCGGCCACCGTGGGACCGTTCGCCATCGGCACGCCGGTGCGGGACAGCCGGGGTGCGCCGCTCGGTCACATCACCCGCATGCAGACCGACAAGACCGGCCGCGACGTGGTGCTGGTGCGGCGCGGCTCCGACAGCTTCACCATACCGGCTCAGGAACTGCGCATGGTGGGCGGCGTGGCCGTGACGACCCGCGCCGAGGACCAGCTGGACGCCGACCGCTCCGGTCGGCCGCGCTGAGCGGGTACTCGCCATTGCGGGGCGGCGCGCGCGCTGATAGCCATGCCGCGACGGGCGGCGAGGCGAGCCGCAGGGGATTTGCGAGTCAGACATGGGTCCGGGGAAGTCGATCCTGAGCGGCCGCGCGCCACAGGGGCGCCTGTTCAACCTGCTCACCTTCGATCGGATGATCACCGGGCCGGTGATCCACCTGGTCTACTGGGCCGGGCTCGGGGTGATCATCGTCGCGGCGTTCTCGGTGGTCGGCGCCTCGATCGGCGTGGCCTTCCGCGAAGGCAGCTGGGCGGCGATCCTGCTGGCGATCCCGGTGCTGATCGTGGGCCTGCTGATCGTCGGCGCCATGGGCCTGTTGTGGCGGGCGTTCTGCGAGTTCTACGTCACCGTCTTCCGCATCGGCGACGACCTGGCCGCCCTGCGCCGCGTGGCCGAGGAAGAAGCCGCCCGCGCGGCCCCGCCCCGCTAACCTCTCAACGCAGCCTCGAAGGCCCGCATCACCGGCTTGGGCCGGCCGTCGCGGTCGAACAGCAGCGGCGTATCGTTCGGCAGGTCGCGCACCAGCCACGACTCGCGGTCGCGCAGTCCCCAGGTGGTGAAGGCGAATCGCTGCCTCGCCGGCAGGGACGAGAAGGCGTGCGCGGCCTCGGTGTAGAGTTCGCTCTGGGCCGCCTCCAGGGCGCCGCGGCGGTGGAAGCCCTGCACGCGGTCGATGGAGACGTCCATCTCCGACAGGTGGATCGGCAGGCCGAGGCTGGCCAGGTCCTTGATCGCCGCGGTGATCGCCCCCTTCGGCAGGTCGGCGTCGATGTGCGTCTGGGTGCCGAGGCCGCCGAGCGGCGCGCCGGCCTTCAGCAGCGCCTCGGCGAGCTTCAGGAACGTCGCCCGCTTCGCCGGCGTCCGCTCGAGCCAGTAGTCGTTCAGGAGCAGCAGGGCGTTGGGGTCGGCCGCGTGCGCGGTCTCGTAGGCCAGGCGCATGTGCTCGAGCGGTCCCAGCTTCTGGCTCCACAGGCAGTCGCGCCAGCCCTGGCCGTCGTCGTTGACCGCCTCGTTGACCACGTCCCAGGCCACCGCCTGGCCGCGGTAGCGGCCGACCACGGCGGTGATGTAGGCCACATAGGCGTCGCGGAACGAGGTGCGGCTCTCGTCGAGATGGACGAAGGCGTCGGGCTTCTCGGCGTACCAGACCAGGGTGTGGCCGAAGAGGCGGATGCCGTGCTCGCGCGCGAAGGCGGCGATGCGGTCGGGGGCGTCGAAGCGGAACGAGCCGTCCGGCTGGACGATGTATTCCATCTTCATCTGGAACTCGGGCGTCACCTGCGACACCTGGTCGGCGATCAGGGACGCCAGGACGGGATCGTCCAGGTGCTGGGCCCAGACGCAGCAGCCGATCGGGAACGGGGCGACCGATTTCAGCGGCGGCGGGTCGGCGGCTTCGGCCTCGCCCGTCGCCCGCGCGTCGCATCCGGCCAGCGCCGCGGCGCCGGCCAGCACCAGCCGGCGGCTCGGCCGCAGGGCGGTCATCCGCGGCCCGAGGCGACCTTGCGAAGGCCGATCTCGTCCATCGCCGCGGTCTCGCGGCGGTCGGCCTCGCGGCGCTCGGCCTGGCGGGCGTTGTCGGCGATCTGCTCGTACTTCTTCTGCGCCTCGAAGGCCTCGGAGAGGGCGTCGCGCGCTCCGGCCTCCTCCTGCAGCGCCTCGTCGATCTCGGCCTGGACCTGGGCCTTGCGCTGCTTCAGCCCGGTCTGGAAGGCCGCGAGGTAGAAGCTCGCCTGGACGTCCTCGCGGGCGCGCATCAGCTCGACCTCGCCCTCTGCGACCAGCACCGCCATCCGCATCTCGGCGCGCACGCGGCGTTCGACGATCTCGGACAGGCGCTTCTGCAAAAGCTCCACCTCGAAGGTGGTGATCTTGATCAGCTGGTCGGCCCACTTCATGCGGCGTCACTCGATACGATGTCGGACAGGCGGTCGAAGCCGTCCTGGAGACTGGTGGTCTCGTCCTTGTCCTGGGCCAGGAAGCCTTCCAGGGCGGGGTTGAGACGGATGGCGCGGTCGAGCTGCGGGTCGGCGCCGGCGCGGTAGGCGCCGATGCGGATCAGCTCTTCCATGTTGGCGTAGGCGGCGAGCGTCTGGCGGGCGTTCTTGACGATCTCGCGCTCCAGCGGCGTCTGGCAGGCCGGCATGGTCCGCGAGATGGACTTCAGCACATTGATCGCCGGAAAGCGGCCGCGCTCGGCGATGGCGCGCTCCATGACGATGTGGCCGTCCAGGATGCCTCGGACCGCGTCCGCGATCGGCTCGTTGTGGTCGTCGCCGTCGACCAGCACGGTGAAGAGGCCGGTGATCGGCCCGGCCGTGGTGCCGTCGGGGCGGATCGGCCCCGGGCCGGCGCGCTCCAGCAGCTTGGGCAGCTCGGTGAAGACGGTGGGGGTGTAGCCCTTGGTCGTCGGCGGCTCGCCGGCGGCCAGGCCGATCTCGCGCTGGGCCATGGCGAAGCGGGTGACGCTGTCCATCAGGCACAGGACTTCCATGTCCTGGTCGCGCAGGAATTCGGCCAGGGCCAGGGTCATGAACGCGGCCTGGCGGCGCTTCAGGGCCGGCTCGTCGGAGGTGGCGACCACGACGATGGCGCGCTGCAGGCCGGCCTCGCCGAGCGTCTCCTCGATGAACTCGCGCACCTCGCGGCCCCGCTCGCCGATGAGGCCGACGACCACCGCGTCGCAGGTGGCCTCCCGCGCCAGCATCGACAGCAGCACAGACTTGCCGACGCCGGAGCCGGCGAAGATGCCGAGGCGCTGGCCGCGGCAGGTGGTGGTGAAGGCGTTCATCGCCCGCACGCCCAGGTCCAGGCGCTCGCCGACGCGGCCGCGGGCGTGGGCCGGAGGCGGCGGGGCGCGCAGCGAATAGGCGGCGATGCCCTGGGGCAGCGGGCCCTTGCCGTCGATCGGATTGCCGAAGGCGTCGACGATGCGGCCGAGCCAGGCCCGCGTGGGCCTGACGGCCGCGCCTTCCGGGCGGATGCGGATCTCGGCCCCGGGCGCGACGCCCTCGACCGGACCGAACGGCATCAAGAGGGCGCGCGTCTCGCGAAAGCCGACCACCTCGGCGGCCAGCGGCGGGGCGGCCAGGCGCTCGACCTCGGCGCGGGCGCCGACCGCCAGGCGGGTGAGGCCGCCGCGCGCTTCGATCAGGAGCCCGTTCACCGCGGCGACGCGGCCGGAGACGGTCAGGGGGTCGATACGTTCGACGGCGGCGATGAGATTGCGCAACGGACGCCAGGACCCCCGGAAACGAGCGATTCCGATCGTGGCGGCGGCGCCTTAAGCATTGGCTAACCGCAGGCCCCCGAACGCCGTTCCCGGCGCATCTTCAGCCCCGCGATGGGGCGCAAAGTGACGCGGTGGCGCAGCTCGATCGGCTCTGTTGCGGGGGAAGAGTTGTTCAGGGCCGCATCGGCCGGCGCTGCGCGAGGGCCGCGACGGACGCGGCGCCGAACGGGCCCTCGACGTCGTAGAAGCGGCAGTCGCCGATGGCGACGCCGGCGGTGGCGCCGTGGCCGGCGACCTCTATGCCGATCCACTCCCCGACCGGCAGGCGGTGCATGTAGAGGGTGGCGTCGGAGTTGATGTAGCCCAGGCCCTTGTCGCCGGCGTTGGCGAACGGGCTGGCGAAGTCGGCCGCCAGGGCGGCGCGCTGGAACGGCGTCATCGGATCGTCGTCGACCATGGCGCGGACCTCCTTCATCCAGGTCCGGCGCGGCCCGATCGTCCCCATGCCGCCGCTGACCGGCCGCATCGCCCACATGCCGCCCAGGCCCGAACGGCCGTCGGAGGGCGGGGGGATGTCGTCCGGCTTCGGCGCGTCCCAGTCCGGCGTCGTCCAGACCGTCCCCTCGGGCGGCTCGGTGCGGCGCAGCCACTGGCTGGTGGCCCGGCCCATGCTGGTCCCGCCGGAGATGAACTCCGCGTCGATCACCTTGATGCGGCCGCCGTCGCGGACGACGCGCGTGGCGACCTCCACCGGCGAGAAGTCCGGCAGGCGGTACATGTCGACCGTCAGCCGCGCCGGCACGAAGTCCGGATCGCCGTGCCTCTGTTCGATCTCGAAGGCCAGCAGGCCGATCACGACCCGGCCGTGCAGGGAGTTGGGGTTCCACGGACCGCGGCCCGCCGGGGTGGGGAGGTAGCGCCCGTCCTGGCGCCGGAAGAAGGGTTCGTTGCTCATCGGGACGCGACCATGGCGGATTCGCCGTCCCGCGACGAGCGGTCAGGCCGCAGACGCCGTCCGGACCGGCCGGCGGCGGCGCGCCCAGGCCCAGATCCCGGTCAGGCCGAGGATAGCGGGCGCAAGGCCTGCGGCGGTGATGACGAGGCGCCAGGCCAGCGGCGTCTCCTCGCCGCCGTGCAGCTGGTGCATGGCCCGCCGAAAGCCGTTCGCCGGCGGTCCCGAGGCCCTCTCCTGGCCGCTCGCCGGGTCGAACGACAGCGACAGCCGCTCGCCAAGGGCGGACCTGAGCTGGACGCGCCACGCTCCCCCTCCCGCGGGCGCGGCGATCGACGCCAGCTTCGCGCCCGGATGCCGGGCCAGCACCGCGCCGGCCACGTCGTCGAAGCCGATCCGCGGGCCCGCCGCGGCCGCTGTGCGACGTCCCTCACCGCGCCCCGCTTCGGGGCCCCGCGGCCCGCTGTCACCGAAGGCGAGCCAGGCGCCGGTGAGCGACAGCACCGCCAGGGGCGCGCAGATCCAGAAACCGAGCTGGTGATGCAGGTTCAGGCTGAGGAGCGCCGTGCGCCGCCAGCGCAGGGCTGCGGCGAGCCCGCCGAGGCGCGGGAACCAGAGCCAGAGCCCGGTCGCCGCCGAGACGAAGAGGGCGAGACCGCTGGCGCCGACGATCCAGCCGCCGGGCCTGCCCGCCATCAGCGTCTCGTGCAGCTCGTGCACCGCGCCCAGCCAGCCGCCCGGGCGGCGATCGACGCGCAGCACCCGCGCCGTGGCGGGATCGAGCCAGACCGTCGCCGGCGCGGCGTCGGGCGCGCGAAGCGTGACCGCCACGGCCTCCCCGCGAGCGAGCGGCAGCCGCACCTGGGTCGCCCGCCCCTCGACGCCGGCGGCGCGCGCGGCGTCGACGTAGGCTCCGATCGGCCGGTCGGCGGTTCCGGTCGCCCCGGGCGGCTGGGCCAGGGCCTGGCGCCAGACCAGGACCGAGCCGGTGACGCCGATCGGCGCCAGGACCAGGGTCAGGGCCAGGCCGATCCAGAGGTGGACGTTGAACCAGACCCGGCGGGCGGATGGCGGCATGGAGGACCTCGAGAATGCGCGATTGCGACGCATTCTCAATTGAATACAAGCATGTCAAGCCGCATCATCTCGGCCGCCGGCCTCAGCGGTCGAACAGCAGCACCTCGGCGCCCTTGTAGGCGGCCGGGCCCAGAGGCTTGAACCCGCACCGCTCGGCCACGCGCAGCGACGGCGCGTTTTCGGCGTCGATCATGCACCAGGCGCGCGGCGAGCCGAAGTGCTCGGCCCCCCAGGCCAGGGCCGCCTGCACGGCCTCGGTGGCGAAGCCCTGGCCTTGAGCGTCGGGCGACAGCGCCCAGCCGACCTCCGGGACGTCGCGGAACGGCAGGTCCATCTCGCGCCGGAAGTCGGAGAAGCCGATCTCGCCGACGAACCGGCCGCTGGCCGCCTCGCGCACGGCCCAGTAGCCGAAGCCCAGCAGGCTCCAGTGCCCGACGTAGCGCAGCAGGCGCGCCCACGCCTCCTCGGAGGTCGACGGTCGCCCGCCGATGAACCGGGTCACGCGCTCGTCGGCCCACAGGGCGGCGGAATCGGCGAAGTCGTCGAGGGTGTGCGGCGCGAGGCGAAGGCGCGCCGTCGTCAGGATCGGTGCGGTCATGCGCCTTTCCCTAGAACAGGGACTGGCTCGCGCGGAAGGGGTGAAAAAGGCGCCCCGGCTGCTGGTCCGTACAGGAGATCGGCCGCGGCCGGGGCGCACAACCTCACGCTAAGGTCAGGGCATGAGAGCACGAAGAGATTGCAGCAGGGTGAAGAAGCCGCCGCCCCCGCCTTTACAGCCCCTGCCCCGACCGGACTAATGGCGCGCCTACGCCAGGCAGACGAGGACCAAGGCAGATGGGACAACTCCACGACAGCATCCTCAGCACGGTCGGCGGCACGCCGGTGGTGCGGATCAACAAGCTCGCCCCGGAGGGCGTCAACGTCTACGTCAAGGTCGAGGCCTTCAATCCCCTGGGCTCGGTCAAGGATCGCCTGGCCCTGGGCGTCATCGAGGCGGCCGAGCGCGCGGGCCAGCTGAAGCCCGGCCAGACCGTGATCGAAGCCACCAGCGGCAATACCGGCATTGGCCTGGCCATGGTCTGCGCGGCCAAGGGCTATCCGCTGGTCGTGACCATGGCCGACAGCTTCAGCGTCGAGCGGCGCAAGCTGATGCGCTTCCTGGGGGCGAAGGTGGTGCTGACCCCGGCTTCGGCGCGGGGCACCGGCATGGTCGAGAAGGCCATGGAGCTGGCCAAGACCCACGGCTGGTTCCTGACCCGCCAGTTCGAGAACGAGGCCAACCCGGACATGCACTCGCGCACCACCGCGCGCGAGATCCTCGACGACTTCGCCGGCCGCAGGCTGGACTACTGGGTGACCGGCTACGGCACCGGCGGCACCTTGCGGGGCGTCGCCCGGGTGCTCGCCCAGGAGAGCCCGGACACCAAGGTCGTCGTCTGCGAGCCCGAGGACGCCCAGTTGCTCGGCTCGGGCCAGGAACAGGCGCGCCACCCGGACGGTACGCCGGCGGCCGGCCACCCGGCCTGGAAGCCCCACCCGATGCAGGGCTGGGTGCCCGACTTCATCCCCAAGATCACCGGCGACGCGGTCGCCAACGGCAACGTCCACCGCATCGTGCCGATCCCGGGGCCGGAGGCGATCCGGCGCAGCATCGAGCTGGCGCGGCAGGAGGGCATCTTCTGCGGCATCACCTCGGGGGCCACCTTCGCCGGCGCGCTGCGCATCGCCGCCGAGGCGCCGAAGGGCAGCAACATCCTGGCCATGCTGCCGGACACCGGCGAGCGCTACCTGTCGACGCCGCTGTTCGCCGACGTGCCGGCCGAGATGTCGGACGAGGAGCAGGCGATCCTGAAATCCAGCCCGATGTTCGCCAATCCCGCCTGAGCCCGCCGGCGGACGAAGGGCGACCGACATTCGGTCGCACGCGCCGGCGCCAATCGGTCGCAGGGCCGTTAAGAACCATTGTTCGCCAAGGGCTTCGGCCCTTGGCGGGCTGGCGATTCACAAAAGAGTCAACGGCGATGCGACGATCGACCTGCGCCACGGCTTGCGGGCGATTCGCAAATCGGCTTAACGATTCGCCTCGTGAGCTTTCACCATTAACCAGTCTTAAATTAACTCGTTGGCAATGTGGCCGGTGAGCTTCGGCGCGGAATCCGGGCTTCCGTTTGACTAGACCGCCAGGAGGCGGGGAGGGGCTAATGCGTGTACTGTTGATCGAAGACGACAGCGCCACGGCTCAAGGCATCGAGCTGATGCTGAAGTCGGAAGGGTTCAACGTCTACACGACCGATCTGGGCGAGGAAGGTATCGACCTCGGCAAGATCTACGACTACGACCTGATCCTCCTCGACCTGAACCTGCCGGACATGAGCGGCATGGACGTGTTGCGGACTCTCCGGGTCGGAAAAGTCAATACGCCGATCATGATCCTTTCGGGGACGTCGGAGATCGACACCAAGGTCAAGACCCTGGGCGGCGGCGCCGACGACTACATGACCAAGCCCTTCCACAAGGAAGAACTGGTCGCCCGCATCCACGCCGTGGTCCGCCGCTCCAAGGGCCATGCGCAGTCGGTGATCCGCACCGGCGACATCACGGTCAATCTGGACGCCAAGACCGTCGAGGTGAACGGCATCCGCGTGCACCTGACCGGCAAGGAATACCAGATGCTGGAGCTGCTCTCCCTGCGCAAGGGCACGACCCTGACCAAGGAGATGTTCCTGAACCACCTCTACGGCGGCATGGACGAGCCCGAGCTGAAGATCATCGACGTCTTCATCTGCAAGCTGCGAAAGAAGCTGGCGGCCGCCGCCAACGGCAAGCACCACATCGAGACGGTCTGGGGCCGCGGCTACGTGCTGCGCGACCCGCAGGAAGGCGTCATCGCCGCCTGATCCCCTCGTCATCGACGCCATACGGACGGCGCCGGAGCACCCCTCCGGCGCCGTCGGCGTTCAGGCCAAGATCGAGGCGGCCAAGGGCGACGCCGAAGCCAACCGCCTGATCGCCGAATCGTTCCGCACCAACCCCGAGATCGTGCAGCTGCGCGCGATCGAGAAGTGGAACGGCGTCCTGCCCACCTACACCGGTGGCTCCGGCGTCATGCCCTTCATCGGCGTCAGCAAGTAGCGCAGGACGGGGACATGTTCCGCCAGGAACGTGTCCCCTCCAGCCAACGAAGTCCGCGGTTGTCCCGCGCCCCCGAATGAGGAACCCTCGCCGGCGAGGATCGGGAGGGACGTGATGGGAAGACTGGCCTGGCTGGCGGCGGCGCTCGCGGGCGCCTTCGCCCTGTTCTACGCCAACGAGCGCACGCCCGATCCGCTGCCGGCGGGCGCCCCGCCCGGCGCGTTCTCGGCAGGCCGCGCCCTGGCCGACATCGTCCGCATCGCCCCGGTCCCGCACCCGGTCGGCTCGGACGCCAACCACAGGGTCCGCGACGATCTCGTGGCGCGGATGACGGCGATGGGGCTGTCGCCCCGGGTCCAGCACGCCCAGGCCTTCGAGCAGCGCGGCGTGTTCGCCGCCGGCGCCACGGTGGAGAACGTGATCGGCGTCGTGCCCGGACGCGACCGCAACGCGCCGGCCCTGGCGCTGATGGCGCACTACGACAGCGTGCCCGGCTCGCCCGGCGCCGCGGACGACGCGGCCGGCGTCGCCGTCGCCCTGGAGACGGCGCGGATGATCAAGGCGCGCGGCGCGCCCGCCCGCGACGTCATGCTCGTAATCACCGACGGCGAGGAGGCTGGACTCCTCGGCGCCCGGGCCTTCTACGACCAGGATCCGGCCGCTGCGCACGTCGGCTATGTGATCAACATGGAGGCCCGCGGCGGCGGCGGCCGGGCGCAGATGTTCCAGACCGGCGCCGGCAACGGCGCCGACATCGGCGTGCTGACGCGGAACGCCAAGGCGCTGTCGGCCAATTCCCTGGTGGTCTTCATCTACAAGCACATGCCGAACGACACCGACTTCACGGTGTCGGACGGCAAGGGCAAGCCGGGGCTGAACTTCGCCTTCATCGGCCGCCAGTTCGACTACCATTCGCCGAGTTCGACCGTGGCGGCGCTGGACGTGGGCTCGGTGCAGCACATGGGCGACGAGGTGGCGCCGACCGCCATCGCCCTCGCCTTCGCCGACCGCCTGCCGCCGCGCGCGCCCGACCTCGTCTATTCCTCGACCCCGATCGGCGTGACCGTGGCTTATCCGCCGGCGGTAGGCTGGCTGGTGATCGCGGCCGCCGTGGCCCTGGGCGCCCTCGGCGCCTGGCGCGCCCGCCGGGCCAAGGCGCTGTCCTGGCGCGACCTCTGGCAGGGGGTCGGGGCCGGCGTGCTGCTGCTGGTCGGCGGCGCCCTGGCGCTGCGGGTCGCGCGCCTGGCCACCGGCGCCGGCTTCGGCTGGCTCGAGCAGAGGTCCCTGCTGGCGCGGTTCCCGGTGTTCGAGGTCG
>DASZQQ010000275.1:0-3034 GCA_035549595.1 Caulobacteraceae bacterium | reverse complement strand
GCCCTTCGTGTCCTTCGTGGTCCAATTGAAGCCTCGACGCCACTCGAGCATCGGCCCTCTAGACACGGTCAGCCCAACGCGAAGTCCATGCCGGCGCGGGCGTGGATTTCGGTGGTGTCAAAGACGGGGACGCTGACGTCGGAGGGTTCGACGAGGAGGCCGAACTCGGTGCAGCCGAAGATCACCGCGTCGGCGCCGGCCTCGCGCACCCAGCGCTCGGCGATGGCGACGGTCTCGGCCCGGGAGGACGCCTCGAACCGGCCCTGGACCAGCTCGTCGAAGATGATCGCGTGCAGCCGAGCCCGCTCGGCCTCGTCGGGGATCAGCGCCGCAACCCCGTTCGCCGCCAGCCGCTCGCGGTAGAACGGCTGCTCCATGGTGAAGCGCGTCGCCAGCAGCAGCGGCCGCTGGGCCCCGCCCGCGCGGATCGCCGCGGCGGTGGCGTCGGCCACGTGCAGCAGCGGGATCCCGATCGCCGCCTGCACCTCGCTCGCCATGCGGTGCATGGTGTTGGCGCAGATCAGCATCGCCTCGGCGCCGGCCCGCTCCAGGCCCTGCGCGGCCTCGACCAGCACCGCGGTCGCCCGGTCCCAGTCGCCGGCGGCCTGCATGGCCGCGATCGGCGCGAAGTCGGCCGACCACATCACCAGCTGCGCCGAGTGCTGGCCGCCCAGGCGCTCGCGCGCCATGCGGTTCAGCAGGCGGTAGTAGACCGCCGTCGATTCCCAGCCCATGCCGCCCAGGAGGCCCAGGGTCTTCATGCGCGGATCCTCAATGCGGCGCGCCGACGAAGGCGTCGATCAGGTGCAGCACGGCGCGGATGTCGCTGGCCATGCTCTCGGCGCGCGCGCGGCTGTCGAGGGTCGAGAACAGGTCGCCGATCTCGAACCGGTCCTGGCCCTCGATCGCGATCAGCAGCTCCCCCTCGCAGAAGCCGCAGCGCAGGTGGTGACCGGCATAGGCGGTCTCCAGCGCCACCAGCTGTTCCATGAACACCGGCGTCAGGATGGCCCGCGCCTCGACCTGGTCGTCGCCGAACACCTCGAAGATCTGCTCGAAGTGCGGGTCCTCCAGCCCGACCTTCTCCAGCCCCTTCGGGCACTCGAACCGGTTCAGCCAGCCGGAGTCGCGCAGGACCACGGTCGTGCCCAGGAAGCGGCGCGGAAAGGCGATGCGGAACAGCTGGCCGCGGAAGACGGTGTGCCGCTCCTTGCCCGAGCCCTGGGTCAGGGTCGCCTCGCAGAAGCTGAAGTCGCTCGGACCGCGCCGGCCTGCGAAGCCGTCCTCGAACGACTTGTCCTCCGGGTGCGGCAGCAGCTTCAGGGTCAGAAGCTGCTTGAACCCGGCCGGCTCGCCCGGCGACGACGAGTAGGTGACGCCCATCGGCGTGCAGAGGGTGGTGATCAGCCGCCGCTTGGTCTCACCGGCGACGAGCTGCAGCGGCATGTAGCCGATGACCGCCCCGCCCACGACGGTGACGGCCAGCAGGTGTCCCTCCGGCCAGAAGGTGCGCCCGCCGGTGATCATCCAGGTCACCAGGCACTCGACGCCCACGAGCACGACGAAACCCAGCCAGATCAGCTGCGCGCGGCGCATGGCGACCTGGCGCTCGCCCTCCAGCCGCCGCAGCTGCGGCTCGATCTCGCCCGTCCACAGGCGGTCGAAGGCCTCCCCGGTCAGGGGGTCCATGGCGGTCCCGGCGTCCGTCATGGCCGCCAGCCTAGCCGTTGGCGCGGCGCGGCGGAACCTGCGGCGTCAGAGGTCGGCGTAGACCTTGCGCTCGCCCTTGAAGCCCGGATGGGTCACCGCGCCCAGGTGGGCGGGGCCGACCCCTTGCGCGAACTTCCAGAGGGCGCCGGAGCCGTAGTCGGTGACGCGCGGCTCCCAGTGGCGCTTGCGCGTCTCCAGCTCCACGGGATCGACCTCGAGCTCGATGGTCCCGGCGTCGGCGTCGATGGCGATGACGTCGCCGTCCTTGACGAGGGCGATCGGGCCGCCGTCCTGCGCCTCGGGCCCGACGTGGCCGATGCACAGGCCGCGCGTGGCGCCGGAGAAGCGCCCGTCGGTGATCAGGGCGACCTTGTCGCTGATGCCCTGGCCGTAGATCGCCGCGGTGGTCGACAGCATCTCGCGCATGCCCGGGCCGCCCTTGGGGCCCTCGTAGCGGATCACGAGCACTTCGCCTTCCTTGTAGTCGCGCGCCTCGACCGCGGCGAAGCAGGCCTCCTCGCCGTCGAACACCCGCGCCGGACCGCGGTGCTTGCGGTGGGCCAGGCCCGCGACCTTCACGATCGCCCCGTCCGGGGCCAGCGAGCCCCAGAGGCCGACCACGCCGCCGGTCGGCGACAGCGGGTTCGAAACCGGCCGGATCACGTCCTGGTCGTCGCGCCAGACGACGTCCGCGAGGTTCTCGGCCACCGTCCGGCCGGTAACGGTCATGACGTCGCCGTGGATCAGGCCGGCGTCCAGCAGGGTCTTCAGCAGCATCGGCACGCCGCCGGCCTCACCCATCTTCTTGGCCGGGTAGCGCCCGCCCGGCATCAGGTCGGCGAGGTATGGCGTGCGCTTCATGATCTCGCAGACGTCGCGCAAGGTGAACGGCACGCCGCACTCGTGGGCCATGGCCGGCAGGTGCAGTCCGCCGTTGGTCGAGCCGCCGGTGGCGGCGACCACCACGGCGGCGTTCTCGAACGCCTCGCGGGTGCAGATGTCCCGCGGTCGGATGTTCCGCTCCAGGAGCCGCATCACCGCCTCGCCCGAGGCCGCGGCATAGGCGTCGCGCTCGAGGTACGGGGCCGGCAGGGCCGACGACAGCGGCAAAGCAAGGCCGATGGCCTCGGAGACGCAGGCCATGGTGTTGGCCGTGTACTGGCCGCCGCAGGCGCCGTCGCCCGGGCAGGCGTGCTGCTCGAGGTCGCACAGGTCCTCGAGCGACATCTGGCCGGCGGAATGCTTGCCGACGCCCTCGAACACGTCCTGCACCGTCACGTCCCGCCCGCGCCAGGACCCCGGCAGGATCGAGCCGCCGTAGATG
>DASZQQ010000274.1:0-1578 GCA_035549595.1 Caulobacteraceae bacterium | reverse complement strand
GGCGTCCTGGCCGCCCTGTCGCGCGGGCCGGCCATCGTCGTGGGCCTGGCCGGCGGCGGCTTCGTCGACCGCACGCGCCGCCGGCCGGTGCTGGTGGGCGCAGACCTCGGCCGGGCCGTCGCCCTGGCCACCATTCCGCTGGCGGCGGTCACCCATCGCCTGGGCATGGTTCAGCTCTATGTCGTGGCCGCGGTGGTGGGGGCGCTGAGCGTGCTTTTCGACATCGCCGACCACGCCTACCTGCCGACCCTGATCCGCCGCGACCAGCTGGTGGACGGCAATTCGAAGCTCGCGATCACCGATTCCGTGGCCGAGATCGGCGGCCCGGGCCTCTACGGCGTGCTCTTCCAGCTGCTGACCGCCCCGATCGCCATCGCCGTCAACGCCGCCACCTACCTGTTCTCGGCCCTGGCGCTGGCGGCCATCCGCAAGCCGGAGCCCGCGCCCGCGCCGGACGCCGCCGAAGGACCGGTCCATCCCCTGGCCGACTTCGCCGCCGGCCTGCGCGCCGCCCTCGGCCACCCGGCCCTGCGTCCGCTGCTGGTCATGGCCACGGTGGCGGACCTGTTCGGGGGCTTCTTCTCGGCGCTCTACACCCTCTATGCGATCCGGGTGCTGGGGCTCTCGGCGCCGATGCTGGGGACGACCGTCGCCGTCGGCGGCGTCGCCGCCCTCGGCGGGGCGGCCATGGCCGGTCCCGTGATCCGCCGGCTGGGGCTCGGCCCGGCCTTCGCCCTCGGGGGCCTGGCCGCCGCGGTCGGCACGCTGTTCATCCCGCTGGGGCGCGGCGCGCCGGTCGTGGGCATGGCGTTCCTGATCGCCTCGCAGATCGCCGGCGATTCGTTCGGCACGGTCGCCGACGTCGCCGGCCGCAGCCTGCGCCAGACGCTGGCCCCGCCGGCCCTGCTGGGCCGCGTCGGCGGGGTGTTCGCCGCCCTGCCCGGCGCCACCGGCGTGACCGGGGCGGTGCTCGGCGGCGTCCTGGGCGGCGTGCTGGGCGTGCGACCGGCGCTCTGGATCGCCTGCGCCGGCCTGATCTCGGCGGCGCTGATCCCGCTCTTCAGCCCGCTGGCGCGCCTGAAGGACGCCCCCGCGTCGGCCGAGGCATGAGTTCATGGAGCGGGAAGAGGAATGGTGCCTGGGGGCGGATTCGAACCACCGACACGCGGATTTTCAATCCGCTGCTCTACCAACTGAGCTACCCAGGCGCCTCGGGGCTGGCCCGTAAGGGCGGGCTCTATACGCGGCGCCTCCGGGCTTGTCCAGAAGGGCCGACGCCGATCGTTCCGGCCGGCTCACTCGTCCTCGTCCGGATCGGGAAGCCGCGCCTCGCCGTCGTCCTCGGCCTCGTCGTCGGTCGACGGGATCGCGTAGCGGCCGGTGAGCCAGCGCTGCAGGTCGAGGTCGGCGCAGCGGCGCGAGCAGAACGGCCGATACCTGTCGTCCGAAGGCTTGCCGCAAAGGGGACAGGGGGCGCTCATGCCGGCTCCACCACGAACTGGCCGGCCGGCATCGCCGGGTCGGCGTCGAGCGAGACGCGCGCGCCGACCCGCGCCTTCAGCGTCTCGACCAGGGGCG
>DASZQQ010000273.1:0-15747 GCA_035549595.1 Caulobacteraceae bacterium | reverse complement strand
GTCAGGAACTCGCCCGAGACCGACGGGTGCGCCTCCAGCGGCTCATGGTCGGGCTTGGGCAGGCCGTAGTCCTCCATGCGCCCGATCGAGCGCTTGATCTTCGCCCGGGCCAGCGCCAGGCCCAGCCCTCGCGGCATCCAGTGCGGCATCGACGCCTTGTCCGCGACCTTGCCGTCCATGTACTTCGGCAGCACCCAGACGCCGCGGCGTGCGGCGACCCAGAGCGTCTTCGCGATCGGCCGCTGCGAGAGCTCCGAGGCGATGTCCATCGCCGAATTGCCCATGCCGACGACGACGATGTTCTTGCCGCGCATGTCCACAGGGTCGAACGGGCCGCGGTAGTCGTGGGCGTGGAACGCCGGGCCGTCGAAGTGGCCGGGATAGTCGGGGACGCGGGCGTCCCAGTGGTGGCCGTTGCAGACGAAGAGCACGTCGTAGAGCCGGCTCTCCCCGCCGGACAGCGTCACCCGCCAGAGGCCGTCGGCGGTGCGTTCGGCCAGCTCGACGCGGGTGTTGAAGGTGATCCGCGGCCGAAGCCCGAAGTGGTCGACGTAGTCGTGGAAATACTTCAGCAGCTGGGCGTGGTGCGGGAAGTCCGGCCAGTCGGCCGGGACCGGGAAGTCCTCGAACGCCAGGCGCCACTTCGAGGTGTCGATGTGCAGGCTCTCGTAGCAGGCCGAGAGGCCGTTCGGGTTCTTGAAGTACCAGTTGCCGCCGATGTCGTCCGACATCTCGAAGCAGTCGAACGGCACGCCCAGGTCCTGAAGTCGCTTGGCCGTGGTGAAGCCCGAGCAGCCGGCTCCGATGATGCACGCCTTGGGAAGCGCCTGGGTCAAGTTGGAGATCCTCCACGCAATCGCCGTGCAGGTCTGCAACGGCTGACGTTGCGGCGGGCAAACCCCTTCGGGGCGCCGGCGCGGGGATCAGGCCGTCGCCGCGGCCTCCAGGAAGTCGTGGGTCTGGGCCGGGGTCATCGGCCGGCCGAAGCGGAAGCCCTGCAGGGCGCCGCAGCCGGCGGCGATCAGCACCCGCCGCTGCTCCTCGGTCTCGACGCCCTCGGCCACCACCCCCATGCCCAGCGACGAGGCCAGCTTGGTCACCGAGGCGACGATGATCGCCGACTGCCGGTCGCTGGCGACGTGGTCCACGAACGACTTGTCGATCTTGATGCAGTCGATGGCGAACTGGTTGAGGTAGACGAGGGACGAGTAGCCGGTGCCGAAGTCGTCCAGAGCCACGCGCACGCCGGCGCGGCGCAGGATCTCCAGGTTGGCCGCCGCCCGCTCGACGTCGTCGATGATCGCCGTTTCGGTCAGCTCGATCTGGATGCGCTGCGGCGGCAGGTCGGCTTCCTCGGCGTAGCGCAGGATGCGGTCGGCCACGTTCTGGCGCAGGAACTGGCGGGCCGACAGGTTCACCGACACGTACGGTCCGGCCCAGCGGCGGCAGTCCTTGAAAGACTGGCGCGTGATCCAGTCGCCCAGCTCCAGGATCAGCCCGGTCTCCTCGGCGATCGGCACGAACTCGGCCGGCGAGACGGGGCCGTGCTCGGGGCTGTCCCAGCGCACCAGGGCCTCGAAGCCCAGCACCCGCCCCTCCTGGGCGGTGACGATCGGCTGGTAGGCCATGCGCAGCTGGCCCGCGCGCAGCGCCCGCTCGAGCCCGTGCTCGATCGAGTGGCGGTGCTTGGCCGCCTTCTCGATGGCCGCGTCGTAGAAGCGGTAGCGGTTGCGGCCCTCGCGCTTGGCCGCATAGAGGGCCAGGTCCGCGCGGCGCATCAGGGCCACCTCGCCCAGGGCGCCGTCCTGCACGGCGACGCCGATCGAGGCGCTGATCTGGACCTCGTGGCCGAAGACGCGCCGCGGCTGCGAGCAGACCCACAGGATCTGGCTGCAGAACTCGGCCAGGCCCTGCTCGGAGGCGCCTTCCAGCACCAGGCCGAACTCGTCCCCGCCCAGGCGCGCGAGCACGCCGCCCGCGGGGGTCACCTGCGCCATGGCCGCGCAGATCTTGCGCACGAGATCGTCGCCGGCCGGGTGGCCCAGCGTGTCGTTGACCGACTTGAAGCGGTCGAGGTCGACCAGGATGACGCTCTGCGCCTGGCGCCCGCGTGCGAGGCGCGTGGTCAGTTCCTCGACGAAGCCGGCGCGGTTCAGGATCCCCGTGAGGGCGTCGTGCTGGGCCGCGTGCAGGGCGATCTCCAGCCGCGCCTTCAGTTCCTGGACCTCGGTCTCGAGACCCTGGACGGCGCGCTTGCCGGCGGCGGCGCCACGCTCGCGCTCGCGAAGGGCCTGGAAGCGCTCGGCCAGGGAGCGCAGCACCTGGGCGGCCTGGGGCGGGTGCAGCGGCGCCAGCAGGAAGGTCAGCCTCTCCGGCGACTGGACCACCTGCAGGCAGGCCGACATCACCGAGGTGTCGCCGCCCTCGACCAGCACGGCCAGTTCGGCCTCCGGCGCGGCCCGGCGCACCTTGCGCAGCTGTTCGGCGAGTTCCTGCAGCGGCCGCGCGCGATAGTCGAAGACGAACAGGCCGGCCGTCCAGCCGAAGGTGCGGCCGGTCTCGGCCTTGGCCAGGGCGGCCGTGGCGTCGGGCACGATCAGGGCGCCGTGGCCGGGCAGGGCGTTTCGGACGATGGCGGTCAGGGCCGCGACCTCCGCCCCGGGCGGGCAGACGAGCAGAGCCAGAAGCCCGCTGGCCGAGACGAGGGCGCCGGGCGCGGCCTCGGCGGGGGGGCCCGCGCCCCGCGGCGGCTCGCGCGGAGGCGAGGGATCGTAGGACTGGGCGGCGCTTCGGACCATGGTCGGCGCCAGCTTCGGGCTCCCGCGACAAGATTCCGATAATCGGCATGGTCAATGCCGGCTTAATCGAAGAACCGAGTTTGGCGAAATCCGTCAGGCCTTTGGCGTATTCGGCCATCCCGCGACGGAATGGTCCGGCGCGATGCTTTCGCTGACGCGGGCTCGGGGGGTGATTCGCGTGCCACCACTCTCCTTGCGTCCGTAGTTCGTCATCGGGGACGGCGCCGCCGGCGCCCTGGAGCGCGTGTGGGTGAGCGTATCGGACGATGGGGCGAGACCGCAGGCCGGCGCGCGCAGCCGCAGCCGGCGCAGGCCCGTGACGACCGTTCCCTGGACCGAGGCGGCGGCAGGTCCGCCGGCGCCGGCCGCTCTTCGCGGGGCGAACCTCTCGACAAGAGAGCCACGACGATCTTCATGGTCGGCGGCCAGCCGCTGTGGCACGAGGCCCTGGCAGGTCTGCTCGAAGACCGGCTCGGCCCGATCCGCATGGCCTGCGCCGAGGCCGTGAGCGAGGTGCTCGCCCTGGCGCAGGAGCGGGCGCCGACCTTGGTCCTGGCCGATCTCGACCTGCCGGCGCTGGACGGAGCGGCGCTTGCCGAGCTCGTGGTCGCCGCCGCGCCGGCTGCGGTGGTCGCCTTCGACGGGCGCATGACGCCGGCCAACGCCAGGCGCGCCCTCGCCGCGGGGGCCACAGGCTACGTGACCAAGACCTCGTCGCGCGAGCTGATCGACGCCGCCGTCGGCCTGGTGCTGGCGGGGGGCTCGTACTTCCCGCAGACCGCCCGCGAGCCCGACCCCGCGCCGGCCCGCGCCCATGAACCCGGCGTGCGGCTCTCGACGCGCCAGCGCGAGGTCTACGACCTCATCATGCACGGCAAGACCAATCCCGAGATCGCCCTGGCTCTCGGCTTGGCGCTGCCGACGGTCAAGCTGCACGTGCGCGGGGTGCTGAGAGCGGTCGGCGCACGCAGCCGCACCGAGGCGGTGCTGCGCGGCCTGCGTCGGGCCCTCGGGCAGGATGACTAGACGCCGCATGCCGCGGCCCACGAACGAGCGCGGGGCTGCGGCCCCCGACGCCGATGGGGCGTCCGTCGAGCGCTCGCTGGACGAGCGCTTCCGGTTCGCCGAGCTGGGCGCCGAGGCCCAGGCCCGTCTGCGGGCCCTGGCGCCGCTGTTCGAGCGCGAGCTGCCGGCGGCGGTCGACCGCTTCTACGACCAGATCGGCGCCTTCGATGGCGCGCGCGCGGTCTTCCGCGACGCCGAGTCCGAGGCCCGCGCCAGGCGCGCCCAGACCGCGCACTGGATCAGCCTCGCGGACAGGGGTTTCGACGCGCGGCACGGGCTGGCGTCGATGGCGGTGGGCCGGGCCCACGCGCGCCTGGGCGTCGAGCCGCGCTGGTATATGGGCAGCTATGCCCTGATCGTGTCGGACCTCGTCGCGGCGGTCGTGCGCGAGCGTCTGGACGGGGCGGCGCCGGAGGGCGCGGCCCAGTCCCTGGCCGCCGACCTCTCCGCCGTCGTCAAGGCCGCGTTCCTGGACGCCGACATGGCGGTCTCGGCCTACATCGACGCCGCACAGAGCGCCGAGCGCGCGGTCGCGCGGCGCCTGCGTATCGCCCTCAGCGCCGCCCACGCGGGGGTGATCGAGATCGACTTCGCGCGCCGTTCGGCCTGGTGCTCGCCCGAAGTGACCGCCTTCCTCGGCCGGGCCCTGACCTACGAGGACTTCACCGAGCGGCCGGACAGCTTCTGCCACGCCGACGACGCCGACGCCTTCGCGCGCAAGGTGCGCACCTGGCCGGTGGGGCGCGAGGCGGAGTTCGAGTTCCGCGTCAGGCTGCCCTCCGGCCGCCATCGCTGGGTGCAGCTGCTCGGCGAGGTCGAGGCCGACGCCGGCGGAAAGCGCTCGCGGCTCGTCGCCCTGGTCGCCGACATCCACGTGAAGAAGCGTCAGGAGCTGGCGCTGATGGCCGCCGAGCGCGCGGCGCACGAGGCGAGCGAGGCGAAGTCCAGGTTCCTGGCCAACGTCAGCCACGAGATCCGCACGCCCATGAACGGGGTTCTGGGCGTCCTCGGCCTGCTGGACCGCGAGGCCCTCTCGCCCGAGGGGCGGCTGCTGCTCGGCCAGGCGCAGGACTGCGGGCAGATGCTGTCGCAGCTGCTGAACGACATCCTCGACGCCTCGAAGATTGAGGCCGGAAAGCTGGAGCTGTCGCCCGAGCCGCTGGATCCGGGCGACACGCTTCAGAGCGTCGTGGCCATGCTGCGGCCGCTGGCCGAGGCCAAGGGGCTTGCGCTGCAGACGCGCATCGCCGCCGCGCCGGCCAGGGTGCTGGCCGACCCCGTGCGGCTCAAGCAGATGCTGTTCAACCTGATCGGCAACGCGGTGAAGTTCACCGAGACCGGGCGGGTCGAGGCGCGGCTCGACTGCGCCGAGGCGGGCGACGGCGGCCTCAGGCTGCGGTTCGAGATCGAGGACACCGGGGTCGGCGTGCCGGTGGAGGCCCAGAAGGCGCTGTTCGCGCGCTTCCGCCAGGCCGACCGTTCGACCGCGAAGCAGTTCGGCGGCACGGGCCTGGGCCTCAACATCACCCGCTCGATCGCCGAACTCATGGGCGGGGAGGTGGGCTTCACCAGCCGCGAGGGCGCCGGCTCGACCTTCTGGATCGACGTCCCTGTCCCGCAGGCGGGCGAGCCCGAGCCGGAGGCGGCTCCAACCGACGCCGGGGCGCCGTTCGGCGGGCTCGAGATCCTGGTGGCCGACGACAACCCCACCAACCGGCTCGTCGCCTCGATGCTGCTCGAGCGGCTCGGGGCCCGGACCGTCGCCGTCGCCGACGGCCTCGCCGCCCTGGAAGCGATGGGCCGCAAGGCCTTCGACGCCGTGCTGATGGACATCGAGATGCCCGGCATGGGCGGACTGGAGGCGACGCGCCGCATCCGCGCGCTGCCCGGCCCGATCGGCCGCGTGCCGATCGTCGGGCTGACCGGCAACGTCCACCACGCCCAGTGGGCCCAGTACCGTGCGGCGGGCATGAGCGAGGTGGTGGCCAAGCCGATCTCGGTCGGCGCGCTGCTGACGGCGATGGCGCGCGCCCTCGACGCCGCCGCCGCGCTCCAGGCCCTCTGATCCGACCCGTCCTTTGGTATAGGCCCCATCTATCCAGCAGTATTGTGTAGTACCTTCGATGTATATCTAAGATATATGTCGATTGAATTTGCACAAAAACTGACCAATAAGTGCTTTTTTAACGATCAACGATCACTCTGGATTTACTGAGAACACGGCTTTGCGGCCGATGTTCAATATTAGCAAATCTTGGGGGCCGGACGACCCGATGGTCGCCGGCGAGGGGGTCGTGTGACACAGACACCGCCGGTTCGGGCGGCGCGGCGACGCGCCTGGATGGTCGACCGTGGCTAGGGCGGCGGCGCGGCCGCGGCGCATAGCCCTCGACGGCGCCCTCACCCTGCGCACGGTTGCGGCCGCGCAGGGCCGGATCGCGGCGGCCCTGGCCAAGGGCGGCCGCCTCAGGCTCGACTGCGCGGGGCTCGAAGAGGTCGACCTCGCCGGCGCCCAGCTGATCGTTGCGGCGCTGAAAACCGCCCGGACCGCGGGCGCGCCGATGGAGGTCGCCCCGCCCACCTCCGGCGCCCTGCAGCGCACCCTGTCCAGGGCCGGTCTCGTCGAAGCCTTCGAGAGTCTTTGTGCAACCGGCGCCGCTAGCGCCGAAACGGAGTGCGCTTGAGCATGAGCAAGACCGTCCTGTCCGTCGATGATTCCGCCAGCGTGCGGCAGATGGTGCGGCTGACGCTCTCGGGCGCGGGCTACCAGGTGATCGAGGCCGGCGACGGCCGCGAGGGCCTGGCCAAGGCGCGCGGCGGCGGCGTCGACGTGGTCGTCACCGACATCAACATGCCGAACATGACCGGCCTGGAGCTGGTCGAGGCCCTGCGCCAACTCCCGGCCTTCAACGGCGTGCCGATCCTGTGCCTGACCACGGAGTCGGATCCGGGGATCAAGGGCCGCGCCCGCGCCGCCGGCGCCAGCGGCTGGATCACCAAGCCGTTCCAGCCCGACCAGCTGCTGGCCGCGGTCAGGAAGGTGCTCGGCGCATGAACCGCTCCGACCCCGCCGAGACCTTCCGCCTCGAGGCGGCCGACCTCCTGGAGCAGCTGGAGGAGGCCCTCCTCGACCTGGAGCGGTCGCCCGACGACCTCGACATCGTCGACACCGCCTTCCGCGCCCTGCACACCCTGAAGGGGTCGGGCGCCATGTTCGGGTTCGAGGCCGCCGCGGCCTTCACCCACCACGTCGAGACGGTGTTCGACCAGATCCGCCGACTGATCGAGGCTGCCGATCCGTCCACCGTCGACGGCGACGAGGGGCTGCTGGAGCGCCTGCACGCCCTGGCGCTTCCTGCGGCCGCGGCGCCGGCCGTCGCCGCGCCGGCGACCTGGCGCATCCGGTTCAGCCTGCCGCAGAACGCCCTGGTCACCGGCGTCAATCCGCTGGTCCTCCTCGACGAGCTGCGCGACCTCGGCCCGTGCACGGTGGTCGCCCAGACCGACCGGCTGCCGGCGCTGGACGCGCTCGACCCGCTCGGCTGCTGGCTGGGCTGGGACGTGGTGCTGACCACCGACCAGCCGCGCGAGGCGATCGCGCAGGTGTTCATCTTCGTGCTCGACGAGATGGAGCTGAAGATCGACGCCCTCGAGGCGGACGAGCGCCGCCTCGGCGAGATCCTGGTCGAGCGCGGCGACGTGCCGGCCGAGGCCGTCGAGGCCGCCGCGGCGGCCCAGGCGCCGATCGGCAAGCTGCTGGTCCAGGCCGGCGACCTCTCCGAGGAGCGGCTCGCCGCGGCGCTCGGCGAACAGCAGCACCTGCGGGCCGAGGCCCGGATCGCCAAGCCGGCCGACACCGTGCGCGTGCCGGCCGAGCGGCTGGACGAACTGATGGACAGGGTCGGCGAGCTGGTCATCGCCCAGTCGCGCCTGCGCCAGGTGGCGGCGGCGAGCACGGACCTGAACCTGAAGTCGGTGGCCGAGGAGATCGAGCGCCTGGCGCTGGACCTGCGCGACACCACCATGGGCGTGCGCATGCTGCCGATCGGGGCCCTGTTCGGCCGCTATCGCCGCCTGGTCTTCGACCTGGCGCGCGAGCTCGGCAAGGAGATCGAGCTGGAGACCTCGGGCGAGGACACCGAGCTCGACAAGACCGTCATCGACCGCCTGAACGATCCTCTGATCCACCTGATCCGCAACGCCCTCGACCACGGTGTCGAGGCGCCGGCCGACCGGGTCGAGCTCGGCAAGCCGGCCCAGGGGCGCATCCGCCTCTCGGCCCGCCATGCCGGCGCCGAGGTGCTGGTCTCGATCACCGACGACGGCCGCGGCCTGGACCGCGAGGCGATCCGCGCCCGGGGCGAGGCCCGCGGCCTGATCGCCGAGGGCCAGGTCCTCACGGACAGCGAGTTGTTCCAGGTGATCTTCCAGCCGGGCTTCTCGACCGCGGAGCGGGTGACCAGCCTCTCCGGCCGCGGCGTCGGCATGGACGTGGTCAAGCGCACCATCGAATCCCTCAGGGGCGCCATCGACATCGCCAGCACGCCCGGCGCCGGCACGGTGATGACCCTGCGCCTGCCGCTGACGCTGGCGATCATCGACGGCCTGCTCGTGCGCGTCGGCGAGGGCCGCTACGTGATCCCGCTCAGCGCCGTCGAGGAGTGCGTCGAGCTGCCGCCCGATGAGGAGGCCCGTTCCCGCCACCGCAGCTTCCTGAACATCCGCGGCGCCCTGACGCCCTACCTGCGGCTGCGCGAGCTGTTCGACTGCCAGACCCCGCCGGACCCCTACCAGAAGATCGTCATCGTCTCGGCCGGCGGCAGCCGCGTCGGCCTCGTCGTCGACCAGGTGATCGGCGACCACCAGACGGTGATCAAGACCCTGACGCGGCTCCACGCCGACGTCGGCATGTTCTCGGGGGCGACGATCCTCGGCGACGGCGCCGTCGCCCTGATCCTGGAGATCGCGCACCTCGTGCAGGTCGGCCAGGCCGCCGACGAGCCGCTCAAGGCGGCGGTCTGAGGGAGGCGACCATGGACATGGCGATCAACGACAACGGCCTGGAGGTTCTGACCTTCGGCCTCGAGGACGAGATCTTCGCGCTGGAGGCCTCCTGCGTGCGCGAGATCCTCGACGTCACCACCATCACCACCGTGCCGGGCGCCCAGCCGTTCGTCAGCGGCCTGCTGAACGTCCGCGGGCGGGTCACGCCGCTGGCGGACCTGAAGCTGAAGTTCGGCATGGAGCCCAGGCCGCCGACGGTGGATTCCCGCCTCGTCGTCATCGAGGTGCCCATCGAGGGCGAGCCGCTCTCCGTGGCGATCCGCGCCGACAAGGTGTTCGAGGTCACCAGCCTGCCGGCGGCCAGCCTCGAGGCGGCGCCGGCCATCGGCATGCGCTGGCGCCCCGACTACATCCGCTGCATCGGCAAGCGCGCCGCTGACGCGATCGTCGTGCTCGACATCGAGCGCGTCTTTTCCACCGACCCCAACGAAGACAACGCCGGCGGCCGCCGGGCCCACGACCGTGGCCCGCGCCAGCCCGTCCCGGCCGCGCAACAGGAGAACTGAACCATGCGCTTGACCGTGAAACTCAGGCTGGCCGCGGCCTTTACCGTGGTCGTCCTCCTGTCCGTCGTCACGGCCGTCGTCGGCGTGACGCAGCTGCAGGGGCTGAACAACATCTTCGCCGACACGTTGGACCACCCGGTCAAGCGGTCGGGCCTGTCCAAGGACATGCAGATCGACCTTCTCGAACTGGTGCGGGCCGAGAAGAACCTGATGCTTGCCAAGACCAGCCAGGAAGCCGCCACCTATGAGCAGCGGATCGACGCGGCCGAGGCAGCCTACGACAAGCATATCGACGAGGCGATCTCCATCGCCACCGAGCTGGTGAAGCCGAAGTGGCTGCAGCTGCGGGCCCTCGAAACCGACCACAAGGCCCTCGAGGACCGCATCAAGGCGGCCGTCAAGGCCAACCGCCTGGAGGAAGCCAGGACCGTCAGCGCCGACGCTGCGCGGGACAACGTCAAGGCCCAGCAGGACATCCTCGGCCAGATCGTCGAGGTCAACGCCAAGTTCATGGCCGAGGCGCGCGAGAAGGGCGACAAGACCTACGCCGACTCCCGCAATCTCCTGATCGCCCTGATCCTCGTCTCCGTGGCGATCGCCGTCGGCACGGCCGTCTGGATCTCGGTCGGCGTCAGCCGCGGCCTCGCCCGCGCCGGCGCCCTGGCGCAGGCGGTCGCCGGCGGCGATCTCACCCGCACCATGGACAACCTGCCCAGGGACGAGATCGGCGACCTGATGGGCCACATCAACAACATGGTCGAGCGCCTGCGCGCCGTGGTCTCCGACGCCCTCTCGGCCTCGGACAACGTCGCCTCCGGAAGCAACGAGCTGTCGGCCAACGCCGAGACGCTTTCGCAGGGCGCCACCGAGCAGGCCGCGTCCGGCGAGGAGGCCTCCTCGTCGATGGAGCAGATGGCGGCCAACATCAAACAGAACGCCGACAACGCCGCCCAGACCGAGAAGATCGCCCGCCAGTCGGCCGGAGACGCCCAGGTCAGCGGCGAGGCCGTGGCCCGCGCGGTGGAGGCCATGCGCACCATCGCCGAGAAGATCTCGATCGTGCAGGAGATCGCCCGCCAGACCGACCTCCTGGCCCTGAACGCCGCCGTCGAGGCCGCCCGGGCCGGCGAGCACGGCAAGGGCTTCGCGGTGGTCGCCTCGGAGGTGCGCAAGCTGGCCGAACGCAGCCAGACCGCGGCCGCCGAGATCGGCGCGGTGTCCTCCCAGACGGTCAAGGCCGCCCAGGACGCCGGCGAGATGCTGGGCAAGCTGGTGCCGAACATCAAGAAGACCGCCGAGCTGGTGGCCGAGATCAGCGCCGCCTGCCGCGAGCAGGACATCGGCGCCGAGCAGATCAACCAGGCGATCCAGCAGCTCGACCAGGTGACCCAGCAGAACGCCGCGGCGTCCGAGGAGATGTCGGCGACGTCCGAGGAACTGGCCGCCCAGTCCGAGCAGCTGCGCTCGAGCATCGCCTACTTCCGCATCGACGAGCAGGGGGCGGAGGCCGCCGTCCGCCGCCCGGCGCCGGCGCGCAAGGTCTCGCCGGTGGCCGCCTCCCTGGCGGCCGGCGCTGCCCGGCCCAAGGCCGCGGCCGCCCCGCGCGCCGCGGCCCGCGCCAGGCGCCCGGCGTCTGACGGCTTCGCCTACGACCTCGTGTCCGGCGGCCCGGACGGCCGTGACGCCGAGTTCGAGCGGGTGTGACCATGACCGACGTCGCGGCCTTCGACGCCGACCAGCAGTTCGTCACCCTTGGCATCGACCAGGAGGTGTTCGCGGCGCCGGTCGAGGCGGTGGTGGAGATCCTGGACATGCGCCCCATGTTCCGGATCCCCGACGCCCCGCCCTACCTCGCCGGACTGATCGACGTGCGCGGCCGCGGCGTCCCGGTCATCGACCTGCGGCTGAGGCTCGGCCTGCCGCCGGCCGCGGTGACCGACGCCACCCGCATCCTGGTGCTCGAGACCCCGGTGGAGGGCCGGACCCTGAGCCTCGGCCTGATCGCCGACCGCGTGTTCGAGGTCACGGCCCTGGACGACGGCCGACTGGAAGCGGCGCCCGACATCGGCCTGAAGTGGCGTTCGGACCACATCCGCGGCGTCGGGCGGCGGGGGGACAGCTTCGTGGTCGTGTTCGACCTCGCCCGGCTGCTGTCCTCCGACGCGCCGGTCCTGGCCTCGGCGGTCGCCGCCGCGCCGCAGGCCGTCCCCGAGCCGGCCTGACCCCCTGATGGACCTCGCCACGGCCGCGGCGGCGCCGGAGCCCGCCTCTTCCCTCGCCGCCCAGACGCTGTCGCGGCGCGACTTCGAACGGCTCGCCTCGTTCATCCACGGCTACTGCGGCATCAAGATGCCCCCCAGCAAGCGCACCATGCTGGAGGGGCGGCTGCGGCGACGGCTGAAGGCGACCGGCGCTGCGACCTTCGCCGAGTACTGCGAGCGCCTGTTCGACGGCGGCGACCTGGGCGCCGAGACCGTGCACCTGATCGACGCCGTCACCACCAACAAGACCGAGTTCTTCCGCGAGCCCGAACACTTCCGGGTGCTGGCCGAGACGGTGCTGCCGGCCTGGGTCGCCGCCGGCCGCGGCCGGCCGCGCGCGCCGCTGAAGGTGTGGAGCGCCGGCTGCTCGATCGGGGCCGAGGCCTACACCATCGCCATGGTCTGCGCGGCCTACGAGGGCGAGGGCGGCCCGGTCGACGCGCGCATCGTCGGCACCGACATCTGCACCGAGGTGCTGCAGGCGGCCGTGCTGGGCATCTACCCGGACTCGATGCTGGGGCCCGTGCCGGCGGCCCTGAAGCGGCGCTTCGTGCGCCGGGCCAAGGACAAGGGCGCCGGCGTGTCGCGGATCTCGCCGGACCTGCGCAGCCGGGCCGCGTTCGGCCGCCTCAACCTGATGGACGCCAGCTATCCGACCGACCGCGACTTCGACGTCGTCTTCTGCCGCAACACCCTGATCTACTTCGACAAGCCGACCCAGAAGGCGGTGCTCGGCCGGCTCTGCGCCCATCTGAAGCCCGGCGGCCACCTGTTCCTCGGTCACTCCGAAACCCTGGCCGGCTTCGACCTGCCGCTGCGCGTCGTGGGGCCCACGACCTTCGTGCGGACCTGAGGGCGGAGCCATGTCGCGCAAGGTGAAGGTGCTGATCGTCGACGACTCCGCCGCCGTGCGCCAGACTCTGGCCGAGGTGCTGGGGGCCGATCCCGGGATCGAGGTGCTGGGAACGGCGTCCGATCCCTTCGTCGCCGCGCGGCGCATCCAGTCCGAGATGCCCGACGTGGTCACCCTCGACGTCGAGATGCCGCGCATGGACGGCATCACCTTCCTGCGCAGGATCATGGCCCAGCGGCCGATCCCGGTGGTGATGTGCTCGTCCCTCACCGAGGAGGGGTCGCAGACCCTGATGCAGGCCCTCGAGGCCGGCGCCGTCGACGTCATCCTCAAGCCCAAGGTCGACACCACCCAGGGCCTGCACGAGGCGCACACGCGCATCTGCGACGTGGTCCGCGCCGCCGCCCAGGCGCGCCTGCACGCGCGCCCGGCCGCCAGATCCGCGCCGGCGCAGAAGCTCTCGGCCGACGTCATGCTGTCGGCCCCGGTGGCCGGACGGGCCATGGCGCGGACGACCGAGCGGGTGGTCTGCATCGGCGCCTCGACCGGTGGCACGGAGTCCCTGCGCGTGGTGCTGGAGGCCCTGCCGCCGGACAGTCCGGGCATCGTCATCGTCCAGCACATGCCGGAGAAGTTCACCGCCGCCTTCGCCCGCCGCCTCGACGGCCTGTGCCAGGTCGAGGTCAAGGAGGCCGCCGACGGCGACACCGTCCTGCGCGGCCGCGTCCTGATCGCGCCCGGCGACCGCCACGTGCTGCTGCAGCGCAGCGGCGCCCGTTACTACGTCCAGGTCAAGGACGGCCCCCTGGTCTCGCGCCACCGGCCGTCCGTGGACGTGCTGTTCCGTTCCGCCGCGCGCTTTGCCGGGTCCAACGCGGTCGGAGTGATCATGACCGGCATGGGCGACGACGGCGCCCGGGGCCTCGCCGAAATGCGCGCGGCCGGGGCCCACACCGTGGCCCAGGACGAGGCGACGTCGGTCGTCTTCGGCATGCCCAAGGAGGCCATCGCCCGGGGCGCCGCGGCGAAGGTGGCGCCGCTGGACCGCCTCGCGGCCGAGATCCTGCGGGCGGGGGCGCAATGACCGCCGTGGCCGACCTCGACCTCCGCCGCGTGTTCATCCAGGCCGGCGAGTGGCGCTGCGCCGCCGAGCCGACGGTGATCACCACGGTGCTCGGCTCGTGCGTCGCGGTGTGCCTGTGGGACGCCGACACGCGCATCGGCGGCATGAACCACTTCATGCTCCCCGCGAGCCCGGGCCACGAGGGCGACGGCCGCTACAGCGACGTCGCCGTGGCCGGCCTGATCGAGGCGATGACCAGGCTCGGCGCGCGGCGCAAGCGCATGACCGCCAAGCTGTTCGGCGGCGCGGGGGTCCTCGCCGCGGCTGGCGAGGCGATCGGCGACCTGAACATCGCCGAGGCCGTGGCCCTCCTGCGCCAGGCGCGCGTGCCTGTGGCCGTGCAGCGCACGGGCGGACGGGCCGGACGGTTGATCCGGTTCCACACCGGGACCGGGGAGGTCGAGGTCCAGCGGCTCGGCCGCACCCTCAGCCTGATCCCGGGAGGCCGCACGTGAGCGCTCTGGCGCAGGCCCTGGAGCCCCGGGCGGAGCGGTCGACTTCGGCCGATGCGGTCGCGCCGATCGCGGCGAAGGTCCTGGAAGCCTCGAAGCAGATCGAGGGGCGCTTCCTGGAGACCGGCGACGCGCTCGGCCAGGCGGTCGAGACCCTGCGCGGGCTCGTCGGCGACTGTGCGCAGCTGGTGGAGGCGCTGGACAGCCCCGACCTCACCGCCGCCAGCCGCGACCTCGAGCGCGTCGCCCGCGACGTCACCGGCCTCGGCGAGGTCCAGGACGGCCGGCGCGAGCTGCTGGCGCGGATGACGGCGCTCGCGCAGACCATCGACCAGCGCCTGTCGCACGCCGAGGAGGCGCTCAGGCCTGCGACGGTGCTGGCGATCAACGCCAAGATCGAGGCCGCGCGGTTGGGCCCCGCGGGGGTCGACTTCATCGACTTCTCGAACGAACTGAGCCGCTCCCTGAAGGAGGCCAGGGTCACCCTCGGCCAGGTCGGCGGCGAGATCGCCGCGCTCGGCGGCCAGCTGCAGACCGTGCTGCAACGGGGGGCGGACCTGGACCGGCTGAAGAGCGACGCCCTGCGCCGGGTCCCGGCCCGCATCGCCGACAGCGTCGCCGCGATCGCCGCCCGCGGGCGCGAGGCGGCCAGCGCCGCCGCCGCCGTGGGCGAGCGTTCAGACCGCATCGGCCAGCAGATCGGCGTCTCGGTCATGGCCCTGCAGATCGGCGACGCCACGCGCCAGCGCGCCGAGCACGTGGAGTTCGCCCTGACCCTGGCGCGCCACATCGCGGCCGGCGAGGCGGTCGACGGGGAGGCCTTCGCCGGCTTGGCGCAGGATGCGCGCGAGCGGCTGTTGGCCGACTGCTGCGCCCTGCAGGCGATCCAGCTCGTCGACACGGCCGACGAACTCGACCGCGAGGCCGGCCAGATCCTGGCGTCGCTTCGCGGCCTCGCCGGCAACGCGCGCGAGGTGGCGCGCATCGGCGCCGACCTCTATGGCGCCGACCAGGGCGCGCGCACCTTCCTGCACGACCTGGAGGCGGGCGTCGCCGGCGCCCGCACGCTGTTCGACGCCCTGGACGCCGCCCGGCGCTCCGCCGACGAAGTCACCGCCTCGGCCTCGACCGCCGCCAGCCAGCTGGTCGGCCGCATCGACGCCTTCCGCGACCTGGAGTCCGACGTCCGCCAGCTGGCGCTCAACGCCTTCCTGAAGTGCGTGCGCCTCGGCCAGCAGGGCCGCACCCTCAGCATCATCGCCCAGGAGCTGCAGGGCTGCGCCGACCGCACCACGGCCGAGACCGGCGCCGTGACCTCGGAACTGCGGACTATGCTGAATCTGGCCTCGGACCTCGCCGTCGAGGCCGGCGGCGGCGGCACCGCCGCCATGGCCGAGGTCATGACCGAGGCGGCCGACCGCCTGGCGCGGTCCGGAACGCGCGTCAGCGAAACGCTGCGCTCGCTCGGCCGCGACAGCGACCGGGCCGCGAGCCTGGTGGAATCCACCGCCGCCGCGCTCCGAGCGCACGAGGCGGTGAGCCGGGCCTTCTGCGCCGCCGCCGCCGAACTGGCCGGCCTCGCCGCGCAGGCCGCGCCCGCGGCCAGGGCGCCCGAAGCGCTCGTC
>DASZQQ010000272.1:0-9807 GCA_035549595.1 Caulobacteraceae bacterium | reverse complement strand
GACGCGGGGCATCGGCCGGGCGATCGCCGACCTCCTGGTCGAGGAAGGCTGCGACGTGGCCGTCTGCGCGCGCACGGCGGGCCAGGTCGACGACGCGGTGGCCGCGTTCAAGGGCAGGGGCGTCAACGCCCTGGGCGAGGCGCTGGACGTGAGCGACGCCGAGGCCCTGGCCGGCTTCGTCGACCGCGCCGCGGCCGGCCTCGGCGGGCTCGACATCTTCGTCGCCAACATCTCCGGCGCCATGGGCGGCGGCAACGACCCGGCCTCGTGGCGCCACGCGGTCGACGTCGACATCCTCTCCACCGTCCGCGGCTGCGAGGCGGCGGTGCCGCACCTGGAGAAGACGCAAGGGGCGATCGTGGTCGTCGGCACCGTCTCGATCGTCGAGGTCGGCGGCAACCGGCGCCCGTACAGTTCGGTGAAGGCGGCGATCGTGCCCTACGTGAAGGGCCTTGCCCGCGACCTGGCGGCCAAGAACGTGCGCGCCAACATGGTCTCGCCCGGCTCGATCTACTTCGAGGGCGGGGTCTGGAACATGATCGAGAAGGGCATGCCGGACATGTACAAGGCGACCCTGGCGCGCAACCCGATGGGCCGCATGGGCCGCCCCGACGAGGTCGCCGACGCCGTGGTGTTCCTGGCCAGCCGCCGGGCCAGCTTCATCACCGGCTCGACGCTGATCGTCGACGGCGCCATCACCACGCGGGTGGACTTCTGAGTGATCCCTACTCCCGTTCCGCTCATCCCGGCGAAAGCCGGGACCCAGGCCCGACCGTGTATCGCACCACAGAGAACACAGAGGTCGCAGAGATGGCGGATGTTCTCCCTCTGTGGCCCTCTGTGCTTCCTCTGTGACCTCTGTGGTGAAATCGGCCTTCTGGCCTGGGTCCCGGCCTTCGCCGGGATGAGCGGGTTTGGAGAGGTCGCGTGACCATCCTCCCCGACGCCGCGCGGACGAACTGGGTCGACCGGTATGCGCCGGCGGGCCTCAGGCCCTGGCTGAAGCTCGGGCGGCTCGACCGGCCGAACCCGATGTGGCTCCTGATACTGCCGGGCTGGCAGGGGGCGGCGCTGCTCGCGGCCTCGCGCGGCTGGTGGCCGGACCCCGTCCTGCTGGCGAAGATCCTCCTGGGCGCGGCGCTGATGCGCGCCGCGGGCTGCGCCTACAACGACATCGTCGACGCCGATATCGACGCCAAGGTCGCCCGCACCGCCGGCCGCCCGATCCCCTCGGGCCAGATCTCGAAGAAGGGCGCCTGGGCCTTCCTCGTCGGATGCAGCCTCTTGGCCCTCGCCATCCTCCTCAGCCTCAATGTGCTGAGCGTGCTGCTGGGCGTCGGCTCGCTCGGCCTCGTCGCGGCCTATCCGTTCATGAAGCGGATCACTTGGTGGCCGCAGGCGTGGCTGGGGCTGACGTTCAACTGGGGCGCCCTGCTGGGCTACGCGGCGGCGCAGGGCGGACGGCCGGCGGCCGAGACCCTGCTGTTCCTGGCCACGGCGTGGTCCAAGGGCGTGCCGATGAGCCTGGTGCTCGAGACCCGCATGGGGCTGGACGCCCTCCTGCTCTACGCCTCGGGCATCTTCTGGACGCTCGGCTACGACACCATCTACGCCGTCCAGGACCTGGAGGACGACGCCCTGGCCGGGGTCAAGTCTTCGGCGCGGCGGCTGGGCGTCATGGCCCCCCAGGCGGTGCTCGCCTTCTATGCGGTGACCGTGTTCCTGGCGCTCGGCGCCTGGTGGGCCGGCCACCTGGGCCCCCTCGCCATTCCCCTGATCGGCCTCTACGGCCTGCACCTCGCCCGCCAGGCCCCGCGCCTCGACCTCAACGACCCGGCGGGCGCGCTGGCGCTCTTCAAGTCCAACACCCTGGCCGGCCTGGTGCTCTTCGCGGCCCTGGTCGTCGGCCGCTGGAAGATCGGGCTCTTCGGCTAAGTCGCTACGGGGCGAAGCGAGCCAACGTATCGTTGACTATAGCGTAGAAGAAAAATCCCTGACCGAACCAGTACAGCCACCAAACTGATAGCTCCCCTATGCGGCCTACGAAGCGCTGACGGAACAGTTGCGCGGCCAGAATGGCGTCGGAGGCGAAGAACAGCGCCGCCCCCACCATGGCGCGCCACAGATTGTCGGGTAGCGCGAAGCTCGCGCAGACCATCGCCACGATCGCCGCAACATACGCGACCACAGCCCAGCGCAACGCGCCGAGCCCGCTCCACAGCCAGCGGAGCACACTGCCCGCAGCCAGAACGGCGGCGATCATGCCCAGAAGCCGCACCCCCGTCAGGCCGAAGGTGTCGGCCGGCGCATAGAATCCGTGGTGGCGCCCGAGCGCCCTCGTCACGAACAGGCCAATATAGACGAGGTGGGCGGTCAGGAAGCTCGCCAGCCCGAATGGCAGCCAGCGCTTCGGATCGCCGGCCAGGAAGGCGTCGCCCAGCGACGAGAGCGCGAGGCCCGCGGTCAGGCCCAGCGGCAGGCCCAGCGCCCACGACGCGGCCGCCAGCAGGCCTACCGCCAGGGTCTTCACGATCGTGCGCAGGGCCGTCGGCGGACGGCCCAGGAACACTGTGCCGTAGGCCAGGGCCGCGAGCATCGCCCCGATCGCCAGAGCCTCGCCGATCAGCGCGCCGTGCATGTGCCTCTTCCCCCCGCCCCGAAGTCTTCCGTCAGCTCTCCGCCGACAGGCGCTCCAGCGCCGCCCTGGCCGCCTCGCGGTGGCGCGGCAGGACGTAGCGGCCGACGATGGCCATCACCGCGGCGATCACGGCCGCGTCGTCGGTGAAGCCGATGGCCGGCAGGAAGTCCGGGATCGCATCGGTCGGCAGGACGAAATAGGCCAGCGCCGCCAGCACCATGGCCTTGGCCGCCCTGGGCGTCTCCGGATCGCGGGCTGCGTACCAGACGGCGAGCGCGTCGGGCGCGAACGGGACGCGGCCGGCGAAGCGCTTCAGCTTGGGCCACAGGCCCCGCGTGACGATGCGCTCGTTCAGCCGCACCACCGCCGGGACCAGCGCGCGCGCCGGGTCGAGCGGCGCGCGCGGGTCGAAACCGTCGCCGTTGACGCCGGGTGACGCTTTTGCCTCGCCGCTCATGGCGCTAAACCGCCTGCCGATCTCGTCCCTCGATGGGACTGACCATAAGGGATACCTCCATGAAGCTCGACTCCTCCGTCGCCGCGGTCGTCACCGGCGGCGCTTCCGGCCTCGGGGCCGCGACCGCGCGGGCGCTCGCCGCCCAGGGCGTGAAGGTCGCCATCTTCGACCTCGACCGCCAGCAGGAAAAGGGCGAGGCCCTGGCCAAGGAACTTGGCGGGGTGTTCTGCGCCTGCAACGTCACGTCCGAAGAGCAGGTCGACGCCGCCTTCGCCAAGGCCCGCGCCGCCCACGGCCAGGAGCGCATCCTGGTCAACTGCGCCGGCACCGGCAACGCGGCCAAGACCGCCAGCCGCGACCGCAACACCGGGGAAATCAAGCACTTCCCGCTCGACGCCTTCAACATGATCATCCAGATCAACCTGGTCGGCACCTTCCGCTGCATCGCCAAGAGCGCGGCCGGCATGCTGACGCTGGATCCGGTCGACGGCGAGCGCGGCGCGATCGTCAACACCGCCTCGGTGGCGGCCGAGGACGGCCAGATGGGCCAGGCGGCCTATTCGGCGTCCAAGGGCGGCGTCGTCGGCATGACCCTGCCGATCGCCCGCGACCTGGCCAGCGAGGGCATCCGCGTCAACACCATCCTGCCGGGCATCTTCGACACCCCGCTGATGCAGGGCGCCCCGCCGCAGGTGAAGGAAGCCCTGGCCGCCTCGGTGCCGTTCCCCAAGCGCCTGGGCGCCGCCGAGGAGTACGCCTCCCTGGCCGTGCAGATGATCACCAACGGCTACTTCAACGGCGAGGACGTCCGTCTCGACGGCGCGATCCGGATGGCCCCGCGGTAGCATCTTCTCCCTCCCCCTCGCGGGGAGGGACAGCCGATGTGCAGCATCGGCAGGGTGGGGGAGTGCGGGGCTGCAGGACGCCAACCGATTGGCGCCCGCCACCTCCAGACTCCCCCACCCTGTCCGCTTCGCGGACTTTCCCTCCCCACGAGGGGGAGGGATATTCGCCTCAGTGCGGCCGGACGATCTTCGGGCCGAGGTTGGCCACCACCTCGTGGGCGTCGAAGGCGCGGCGATCGCCCTCGGGCTTCGGGCCCTTGTGCACGACGATCTCGGCCTCGGCCTGGTAGCGGTCGACGGTGGTCACGGTGTCGCCCCAGAAGGGGTCGCCCCAGAACGGGTCCCAGGTGCGCCAGCCCCAGCCGCCGTGGTAGCGCCAGTACGGCCGCCAGTAGCCCCAGGCGTAGCCGGGCCGGCCGTAGAACGGATCGGGGTCGTAGTAGGTGCGCCGGTCGCGGTCGGTGTGGCGGTCGACCGTCTCGAACCAGTCGGCGCCCGCCGACAGGGTGAGCTCGGCGGCGCGGTACAGCAGGTAGGTCTCGACCGTCTCGCGCGAGGTCATGCTGTTGCCGCTGAAGCTGACGCGGAAGTGGTCGGCGTCGAGCTGCTGGTCCTTGAAGCCGCCCGCGGTGGCGTTGCCCGCCGCCAGCGGCTGGTAGGGAGTGGCCGTCTCACAGGCCGCGAGGCCGAGCGGCGCCGCCATCGCCGCGATCAGAGCCAGGGTCTTGATGTTCATCGTCTGCACTTTCCCAGGGAGTCGCCCGTGGGCGACGCTCCCGCGCCCTCGCCTCCTGAACGTCCCACGCCGGCGAGGGTTTCGCAAACGAACTCGGCTGAATTCCGGCCGATCGAGCTTCAGCGTGTTGCGGTCCTGAGACGGACCGCAACGGACGTCATTGAAGCGCGCCGAACTCCGAGGCGATCTCCAGCCGGGCCGGCGCCACCAGCCCCGCGGCGGTGACGTTCACCGAGTGGATCACGGCGTGGATCTCGCGCCGCCAGTAGGCGAGGAAGCGGTGGACCCGCGGAAAGCCGGGGGCCAGGTCCAGGGTCTGCCACAGGAAGCTCTGCAGCAGCTTGGGGTGGTCGGGCATGTAGTACAGCACCTCGGCCGTCGTCAGCCGCTCGCCGCCCAGTTGCCGCGCGAACTCTTCGGTCGTCATCGTTCGTCTCCACCGGCCCTCGGAGGGGCCTGCCAGGAATCAGAACGTTAACCGTCCGCCTGTAGTCGCAAAAGCTTCGTAAATTCCAAGACTTAGCAGCCAACGAACGCGACTGCTGCCAACATCACATCCCGTGCTGGACGACGTCCCAGGCGATCTTGCCGAGGGCGCCCAGCAGCAGGGCGAGGGCGGCCAGCGCCTGGATGCCGAAGCCCGGCCCGCGCGAGGCCGCCGCCTTGGAATAGCTGGTCATGTACAGGATGCGCCCGACGATCCAGACGAGGCCGATCGCCGAGGCGATGAGGTCGTTCCAGGCGAAGGCGAACAGCCACAGCGCCGGGATGAAGATCGGCAGCCACTCCAGGGTGTTCATCTGCACCCGGAACAGGCGCTCGAAATCCGGATGGCCCGAGGTCGCCGGCGCCTCGACGCCGTACTTGGACCGCCCGCCGCCGACCCGCAGGCCCATGTAGAAATAGAGCAGCAGCGCCAGAAGCGTCACGATCGCGACGAGGCCGTGTTGCATGTGGTGGTTCCTTCCCCCGGCGGGCGGTCTCTCGCGGACGCGCCCCGACGAGGCCGAGCCTGCCATGCTTCGAGGCCTGCGCGCCAGACGCGTTGCGTTGAAAAACTAAGGTGACCCTTCGGCGGACGCCCTGGGTGGGCGCCCGCAGTATTTCACCACGAAGAACACGAAGGACACGAAGGACACCAAGCCGTTCTTCGACGTCTGGCGACCCGCGCCGGCAAGCTGTCGGCCGACGAGGGCGCTGCGCGCCGGTCACAGCCCTTCGTGGTCTTCGTGTCCTTCGTGTCCTTCGTGGTCCAATCGTGACGACGCGGCCGCGCCGGCGACCGCCGCGAAGGTCTCGCCAGGCTACTCCGCCTCGAGGTGGTCGATGTCGTCGTCGGAGAGGCCCATGTGGTGGCCGATCTCGTGGACGAGCACGTGGGCGATCAGCTCCGCCAGGGTGACGTCGCCGCGGTCGATCCACTCGGCCAGGATCGGCTGGCGGTACAGGAACACCCAGCTGGCCATGGGCGCCGGATCGAACACCGAGCGGCGGATGCGGTCGACGCCCTGGTAGAGGCCGGTCAGCTCCCACGGATCCTCGATGCCCAGCTCGCCCAGCACCTCGTCGGCGGCGAACTCGTCGACGCGGAACGAGACGTGGCCCACGGCGGCGCGGATCTCGGCCGGCAGGGCCGCGAACGCCGCCTCGGCGAGGGCGGCGATGTCGTCCAGGGTCGGGGCCTGGGCGTTGGCGAGCGGAGAGGTCATTCGTCGGGGATCACCGTGTCGGGCTCTTCCGGCAATCTGGTTTCGAAAAGGCCGATGTCCAGGGGCTGCTGCGGACGAACCGGCCGCAGCGGCTGGCGCTGCAGGGCGCGCAGCTCGGCCGCGGCCGGCGGGGCGGCCTTGGCCTTGCGGCGGATCTCGCGCGCCTGGTCGGCCAGCTCCGCCTCGCCGGGGATGCGCCAGTAGCTGACCGACAGGCGCCAGAGCGTCGGCAGCCGCCCGCCGCCCGGTTTCGGCCAGCGCCGCCCCTCTTCGAACGTGGGCTCGACCGGTGTGAGCGCGGGCCAGCGCCCTTCCGCCCCGTCGACCACCTCGCGCAGGCGGCAGAAGCGGTCCTCGGGCGCGGCCTCGAGCCAGCGGGCGAACGCCGCCTCGGCCTCGGCCCGGCTGGAGCACGCAGGGCCGGCGTCGCCCGTGGCGAAGGTCACCCGTCTCCCGGCGATGGCGCCGGCCTCGCGTTCGCGCGCGGCGCGGCCGAGCGGCGCCGCCAGGGCCGCCTCCGGGTCGGCCGCGACCGGATAGAGGATGGCCGTCATGGCCCCATCATGCCCCGAAACGGGCCTGCGGCGCCATCGGCGGCGCCTCTTCTGGGCACGGGCGATTCGCGGCGTCTCGCAAATCTTAAGGGACGCAGCTTATGGTTAACGCGGTTCTGATTCGAGCCGAGGTGGATGACCCCGCTAGACCCGATCCTGATGGCCGCTGGCGGTTCGGTGAGCCTGGCGATCTGCGCGACCCTGTGGGCGCTGGCGAACCGCCGCGCCTTCGACCGTCGCCTCGCCGTCCAGGCCGCGCGCCTGGGCGATGCCGAGCGCCGGGCCGCCGCGACCCAGGCCTCGTCCGAAGCCTTCGACACCGCCATGGTGGCGATCGAGGGCGGCCGCGCGCGCCTGATCGCCGGCGAGGACAGCCTGGCCGCCTGCGCCCACGTGCTGGGCCTCTCCGTGAGCGACCCGCAGGCGGTGACCGACGCCATCTCGCGCGCCGATCCCGAGCACAGCCGGCGCCTGGGCGCCCTCTTCACGCGCGGCGAGCCCTGCGCCTTCGAGGCGCGCGGCGTGAAGGGCGGCGGCGTCTCCGTCGAGGGCCGCTCGGCCGGCGCCATCGCCTGGCTGCGTCTCTCGGCCATCGCCGCCTCCGAGACCGGCCTGCCCACCGCTGCGCGCCTGGCCGCCTTCATCGACGCGCGCCGCGACCCGGCCTGGATCGCCGCCGGCGACGGCGCGCCGGTGTGGGTCAACCGCGCCTGGCTGAAGGCCGTCGGCGCCGAGACGCTCGAGGCGGCCGCCGGCGCCGGCAAGAGCTTCGACACCGGGCTGGTCTCGGTGGCGCGCGAGGCCGCCGCCGGCGGCGAGCGCCGCGAGGTGCTGCGCTGGATCAACCTCGCCAGCGGCCGGCGCGCGTTCCGCGTCACCATCCAGCCGCTGGAGGGCGGCGGCGTCGGCGTCTGGACCGAGGACGTAACCGAGGCCGAGGAAGCCGGCGACGTCCTGAAGCGCCACATCGCCGCCCACGACCAGACCCTGAACCTGATCGGCGACGCAGTGGTGGTGTTCAGCCGCGACAAGCGCCTGTCGTTCTGCAACGGCGCCTTCGCCGAGCTCTGGGGCCTGGAGCCGGCCTGGCTGGCCGAGCACCCGACCCACGCCGAACTGCTGGACCGCCTGCGCCTGCGCCGCCGCCTGCCCGAGACGGTCGACTACGGCAACTTCAAGAGCGCGGAGCTGGCCCGCTACGAGCAGCTCGCCCCCTCGCAGCAGCAGATCTGGCGCCTGCCCGACGAGCGCACCCTGCGCGTGATGAGCCAGCCGCACCCGCAGGGCGGCCTCCTGATGATCTTCTCGGACATCACCCCGGAACTGCGCCTGAAGACGCAGTTCAACCACCAGATCCAGGTGCAGCAGGCGACCCTCGACAAGCTGACCGACGCCGTGGCCGTGTTCGGCTCGGACGGGCGCATGAAGCTGCACAACGAGGCCTTCAGCCGGTTCTGGAACATCGGCGAGGCGCAGCTGGCCGACGGCTTCGACTTCGACGCCATGGTCGAGCTGTGCGTGCCGCGCCTGCACGACCTGCAGTTCTGGCGCGACCTGAAGGCGCGCATCACCGACCCCGACCCGCGCGCGCGGGCGCCGGTCGAGGACGAGCTGGTCACCGCCGACCGCCGCAT
This sequence comes from Caulobacteraceae bacterium, assembly GCA_035549595.1. Classification (GTDB taxonomy): domain Bacteria; phylum Pseudomonadota; class Alphaproteobacteria; order Caulobacterales; family Caulobacteraceae; genus Acaudatibacter. Next base: position 1,234 of record DASZQQ010000272.1, on the reverse strand, counting down.
CGTCGCCTACCAGTCGCGGCCGCTGCCGGACGGGGCGACCCTGATCGGCTTCTCCGACGTCACCGACACGCGCCGCCTGGAAGGGGCGCTGCGCGACCGCGAGTCCGCCCTGGCCGAGACCGAGCGGCTGAAGCGCGAGTTCGTGGGCTCGGTGTCCTACGAGCTGCGCACGCCGCTGACGACGATCATCGGCTACTCCGAGCTGCTGGAGCGCGGCGCGGAAGGCCTCAGCGACCGGGCCCGCAGCCACGTCGCGGCGGTGCGCGCGGCGGCCACGCAGCTGGCGCGCTCGATCAACGACGTGCTCGACATGGCCGAGATCGACGCCGGCGAGCTGGCGCTGGACGTGGAAGACATCGACGTCTCCCACCTGATGGCCGAGACGGTGGCGCGCTGGTCGAACGAGGCCGAGATCGCGCGCGTGACCCTGAGCGTCGACGGCGAGGCCGACGCCGGCCTGATCCGCGGCGATTCCCGGCGCCTGGGCCAGGTGCTGGACCATCTGGTCGAGAACGGCATCCGCCACACCCCGCCCGGCGGCGCGGTGACCCTGTCGGCGGCCAGGGCCCTCGGCGAAGTGCGGCTGCAGGTGTCCGACACCGGCCGCGGCATCCCGTTCCACGTCCAGGCGCACATCTTCGACCGCTTCGTCGGCCAGGAGCGCGGCGGGCCGGGCCTGGGCCTGGCGCTGGTGAAGTCGCTGGTGGAGCTGCACGGCGGCTGGGTCGCCCTGGAGAGCGAACCCGGCCAGGGCGCCGCCTTCACCTGCCACCTGCCCGAAGCCGCGCAGTCGGCCGGCCGCCCGGAACTGTTCTGAAGCCCTGACCGGGGACATGTTCCGCCAGGAACGTGTCCCCTCCAGCGAGGCGCTTTCAGCGACAGGGGACACGAACCCCGCCAGAGGCGGGGATCATGTCCCCGGATGATCTAATGCTGGCTCTCGGGCATGGTCACGACGAGGCCGTCGAGGGCGTCGCTGACCTTGATCTGGCAGCTGAGACGCGAGTTGGCTTCGACGTTCTCGGCGAAGTCCAGCATCGACTCTTCCATGGCCGACTTCGAGCCGGTCTTGTCCAGCCAGGCCTCGTCCACATAGACGTGGCAGGTGGCGCAGGCGCAGGCGCCGCCGCAGTCGGCGTCGATGCCCGGGATGTTGTTCTTCACCGCGCCTTCCATGACCGAAAGGCCCGGCTTCACGTCGATCTCGTGACGCGTTCCGTTGTGCTCGACGTAG
>DASZQQ010000271.1:0-6483 GCA_035549595.1 Caulobacteraceae bacterium | reverse complement strand
GCCGCAGGGCTGATCCTCGCCGATCCGCCCGATCGGATGAACGACGCCGCCGGGGTCGACGCGCGACCCGGCGGCGTCTGTCGCTTGCGTGGGCGGGCGGCTATAGCGGGACCGTGTCCGACCCCTCCCCCATCGTCATCGACGCCCGCGGCCACCGCTGCCCGGTGCCTACCCTGAAGCTGCGCCGCGCGCTGGAAGAGGCGGCGCCCGGGGCCCTGATCGCCCTGATCGCCGACGACCCACTCGCGCGCATCGACGTGCCGCATTTCGCCGGCCAGGTCGGGGCGGAGGTCGTGGAACAGACCGACGAGGGCGCGGCGCGCCGGTTCCTGGTGCGCAAGGCGGGCGCCTGAAACGACGCGGCGCGCCGCTCCGGGAGGAACGACGCGCCGTCAGGATGATCTTGTCCTCGTCCTGATTGACGGACCGGCGCTACGAGGGACGGGAGAGCGCGCCGGCCAATCAACGATGCCAGACTAGGACCCGCTGCCTGAACCCAAGCTGAACGGAATTCAGAAGGCGCCGGCCGCCTCGAGCCGGGCGATGTCGTCGCTGGAAAAGCCCCAGTCGGCCAGCGCCGACTGGTTGTGCGCGCCGATCTTGGGCGGCGGGCCCTGGATCTGGCCGGGCGTGCCGGAGAACCGCGGCGCCGGCGCCGGCTGGGTCACCCCGCCCACGTCGACGAAGGTCTGGCGCGCGGCGTTGTGGGGGTGGGCCGGGGCCTCGTCCAGCGTCAGCACCGGGGCGAAGCAGACGTCGGTGGCGCCCATGATCGCCGTCCACTCGTCGCGGGTCTTGGTGGCGATCACGGTGGCGAGCTTGGCGCGCAGGTCCGGCCACTGGGTCTTGTCCATCTGGGCCTGGAAGGCCGGATCGTTGATGCCGGTCTTCTCCAGCAGCAGGGCGTAGAACTGCGGCTCGATCGAGCCGATCGAGACCCACTTGCCGTCCGAGCACTGGTAGGTGTCGTAGAAGTGCGCCCCGCCGTCGAGCAGGTTCGAGCGCCGCTGGTCGGTCCAGACGCCCGAGGCCTTCATGCCGTAGAACATGGCCATCAGCGAGGCCGCGCCGTCGCTCATGGCGCAGTCGATGACCTGACCCTTGCCGGTGGAGCGGGCGCTGATCACCCCGGCGAGGATGCCGAAGGCGAGGTAGAGCGCGCCGCCGCCGAAGTCGCCGACCAGGTTCAAGGGCGGGACCGGCTTGTCGGCCGTGCCGATGGCGTGCAGGGCGCCGGTGATGGCGATGTAGTTCATGTCGTGGCCGGCGGCCTGGGAATATGGCCCGGTCTGGCCCCAGCCGGTCATGCGGCCGTAGACCAGCTTCGGATTGCGCTTCAGGCAGACGTCGGGGCCCAGGCCCAGGCGCTCCATGACCCCGGGGCGGAAGCCTTCGAACAGGACGTCCGCGCCCTCGATCAGCTTCAGGCAGGCCTCGATCGATTCCGGCAGCTTCAGGTCCATGGCCACCGACCGGCGGCCGCGCGAGGTGATGTCGCTGGGGGCGCCGCCCCGGCCGCCCTTGCGGTCGATGCGCACCACGTCCGCGCCCAGGTCCGACAGCAGCATGCCGCAGAACGGCCCCGGCCCGATCCCGGCGAACTCGACGACCTTCACTCCGGCAAGCGGCCCCTGGCCCATGGCGATCTCCCTCTGACGCTTGGCACCGGACTAGAAGCGCTGACGCGAAGTCAGGCAAGGGGCGGGAGAAAGTGGGGAGAAAATGGGGACACACACTCGTTCCGAACCGTCGAGACTTGAGACTGGAAGCTTGAGCGCGAGTGTGTGTCCCCATTTTCTCCCCACTTTCTCCTTACAGAGTTTGGCCGTCGTCGAGGGTGATGACGCTGCCGGTGATGGCGCGGGCGGCGGGGCCGGCGAGCATCATCAGGGCCGCGTCGAGGTCCTCGGCGACCATGAAGCGGCGGCGCGGCCAGCCCTTGAGCTGCTTCTGGCCGCCCTCGCTGGCGAACCATTCGGAATTGAGCTCGGTCTCGATGTAGCCCGGGCAGATCGCGTTCACCGCGATCAGGGGCCTGGCCCACTCGCGCGCCAGCACGCGGGTCAGCTGCGCCACCGCGGCCTTGGAGGCGCAGTAGGCCGGCAGGCCCGGCAGCACCTCGTGCGCGCCGATCGAGGAAATGTTGATGATGCGGGCATGCCCCGCCTCGGCCATGCCGTTGGCGAGCATGAGCCTGGCCGCCTCGCGCGAACCCAGGAAGACGCCGCGCACGTTGACGGCGAAGCACTGGTCCCAGTCCTCGGCCGAGATCTCGAGCGCCAGGCCCTCGCCGCCGACGCCGGCGTTGTTGATCATGATCGCCAGCGGCCCGAGGGCGTCCTGGGCCGCCTCCAGCGCGGGCGCGATCGCCTTGGCGTCGGCCACGTCGAGGGCGAAGGCCCTGGCCACGCCGCCGGCCGCTTCGATCTCCTTCACCGCCGCCTCGAGGCGCTCCACGCGCCGGGCCATCAGCGCCACGCGCGCGCCGTGGGCGGCCAGCAGCTTGGAGAAATGCAGGCCAAGTCCGCTCGACGCGCCGGTGACGACTGCGGTCCTGCCCTGAAGCGGTTGATCCATGTGCCTTTTCCCTTTTGTCGCAGGGCCAAGCCGCCGCTTTGGACTTGCCGGGCCTCTGCTATTGTCGTCGCAAAACCGATTCTGACTTCGGCGGCGGCTTATGGGCCGGACGAGGTCCAAGGTCCATGGTGAGCGATTGTCGGTCCAGGCCCGCATACTGATCGTCGCCCGGGATGACGCCCGCGCCGGGCCCCTGGCCGAGGGGCTGGACCGGCTCGGCTGGCGCACCATCACCGCGCGCGGCCCCTATGCGGCCATGGCGGCCCTGTCGGACCTGCAGATCGAGGCCGCGATCGTCGACGTCATCGCCGGCGGCCGCGAGGCCATGGCCCTGGCTCGCCGGCTCAAGGCCGCCGCGGCGCCGCGGCGCCTGCCCGTGATCGCCATCGCCACGCCCGACCCGGAGCTGGACCAGTTCGACTTCGACCTGACCCTGGCCCCGCCCCTGCATCCATCCCAGGCGGCGCTGAGGCTGGAATCTCTCGTCAGAACAGCGATTTCCGAGGAAGAGTTCGAGCTTCGCGTCGAGACCTTCGCCGAGCGCGACCGCAAGCTGGAGCGCCCCGACGCGGGCGAGGGGCCGATCAAGGTCCTGGCCATCGGCGAGCCGGCGCCGCAGTTCCTGGCCCTCTCCAACGCCCTGAACGAGGCCGGCGCCGAGGTGGTCGGCGCCTTCACCGCCTACACCGCCTTCGACTACCTGCACGAGCGCCCGTTCGACGCCGTGGCCCTCTGGGCCGGCGAGAACCAGCAGGAGGCGCTGTCCATCGCCGCCGGCATGCGGCGCAACACGCGCCTCTTCCACGTGCCGGCCCTGCTCTACCAGAGCCACGACACCTACGTGACCGCCGCCGAGGCCTATAACAAGGGCATCTCGGACGTCGCCTCGCCGACCACGCCGGAGAAGGAGACAGCCAAGCGGATCGTCGAGCTCGCCCGCGCCTACCGCCGCCAGAACGCCATCCGCCAGGCGCTGGAGAAGGCGCGCAGCTCCGGGCTGATGGACGCGGCCACGGGGCTCTTCACCCGCGACCTCTTCGCCGCCCACCTGGTGCGCCTGGCCCAGGCCTCGCGGGCGCGCAACCGGCCGCTGTCGGTGTGCGTGCTGAAGGTCGCCGACAAGCCCGAGGTCACCGTCGCCCGCGCCGGCGGCTGGCTGGACCGGGCGATCCCGCAGATCGGCTCGATGATCGGACGCCTGGTGCGGGTCGAGGACACGGCCGCGCGCCTGGGCCCCGAGCTCTTCGCCCTCGCCCTGCCCTCGACCAATCTGCACGCCGCGCGCGCCGCCGGCGAGCGCATCGCCGCGGTCATCGCCTGCACCGCCTTCGACGCCGGCGAGAACCGCCCGCCGTTCGTCGCCGAGTTCGACATCGGCGTCTCGGAGGTCCAGGCTGGCGAGAGCGCCGCCCGCGCCCTGGAGATCGCCGCCGCCAAGGCGATGCAGAAGCAGGCGAGCTGACGCCGAATCCGCGCCGCCCTTGCCTGTACGTTTCGTAAGTTACGGACCATCCGCGATTCACTAGGATCGGCGACCGTACGCCTGAGCGGAGTCTGGAATGCCGGGACACTACTCGACCCTGGGACCGGGCGGCGCGACCCTGATCCCGATCCTGGTCGCCGCCGCCGTGATCCTGCTGCGCAACAGCCGGGCGCGGAAGCTGAAGATCGAGCGGCTTTGGCTGTTTCCCCTGATCTACCTGGCGCTGCTGGCCTCCATGCTCTACGCCGCCCCGCCGCCGCTGACGCCGGTGAGCCTGGGGACCCTGGCGCTGGCCCTGGCGCTCGGCGCCGCGCTCGGGTGGCAGCGCGGGCGCCTGATGCGCATCGAGATCGATCCGGCGACCCACGAGATGACCTCCCAGGCTTCCGTCGTCGGGATCGCCTTCATCCTCGTGCTGATGCTCGTGCGCCAGTTCGGCGCCGCCTATCTGCAGCAGAACGCAGCCCTGGTCGGCCTGCCGTTCTACGTCGTCACCGACGCCCTGATGATGTTCGTGGTCGCGATGCTCAGCACCCAGCGGGTGGAGATCTGGATGCGCGCCACGCGGATGCTGGCGGAAGCCCGCGCGGCCAAGGTCGCGGTAGAATCCGGGACGCAGCCCCCGATCGTGAGCTGAGCGCCCCCCAATGTCGGCGGCTCCCCGCCGGGCCGCCGCTCCTCAGCCCTTGGCGATTCGGGCCAAGTCCGCCAGCACGCGCTCGGCGGCGGCCAGGCGGCGGGCGGGGGTTTCCCACTCGCCCTTGACCACGACCTTCTGGTCGGGGCGGATGCGCCAGGCGACCTGGTTCTTCTGCACGAAGCCGACGAGGCCGGCCGGATTGGCGAAGCGGTCGTCGCGGAAGGCGACCACGGCGCCCTTCGGCCCGACGTCGATCTTGGCCACGTTGGCCTCGCGGCACAGGCCCTTGATGGCCACGACCTTCAGGAGCTGGTCGGCCTCGGGCGGCAGCGGGCCGAAGCGGTCGATCAGCTCGGCGGCCAGGGCCTCGCGGTCGCCGGCCTTCTCGGCGTCGCTCAGGCGCCGGTAGAGCGCCAGGCGCACGTTCAGGTCCGGCACATAGGTCTCGGGGATCAGCACCGCCGCGCCGGTGTTGATCTGGGGCGACCAGCCGCGGTCGAGGCCGACCACCAGGTCCGGCTCGCCCTTGGCCTTCAGCTCGGCCACCGCGTCCTCCAGCATCTGCTGGTAGAGCTCGACGCCGATCTCCTTGATGTGGCCGGACTGCTCGTCGCCGAGCAGGTTGCCGCCGCCGCGGATGTCGAGGTCGTGGCTGGCGAGCTGGAAGCCGGCCCCCAGGTTATCGAGCGACTGCAACACCTGCAGCCGCTTCTCGGCCGAGAGGGTGATCGGCTTCTCGAACGGCGTCGTCAGGTAGGCGTAGGCGCGCGCCTTGGAGCGCCCCACCCGGCCGCGCAGCTGGTAGAGCTGGGCGAGGCCGAACATGTCGGCCCTGTGCACGATCAGGGTGTTGGCGGTCGGGATGTCGAGGCCGGACTCGACGATGGTGGTCGACAGGAGCACGTCGTAGCGGCCCTCGTAGAAGGCGCTCATCACGTCTTCCAGCTGGGTCGGCGCCATCTGGCCGTGACCGACGACGTACTTCACCTCGGGCACCTGCTCGCGCAGGAACCGCTCGAGGTCCGGCAGGTCGGATATGCGCGGGGTGACGTAGTAGATCTGGCCGCCGCGGTACTTCTCGCGCAGCAGGGCCTCGCGCAGGGTCACCGGGTCCCAGGGCGTCACGTAGGTGCGCACCGCCAGGCGGTCGACCGGCGGCGTGGCGATGATCGACATCTCGCGGATGCCGCTGAGCGCCATCTGCAAGGTGCGCGGAATCGGCGTCGCCGTCAGCGTCATCACGTGCACGTCGGCGCGCAGGGCCTTCAGCGCCTCCTTGTGCTTGACGCCGAAGTGCTGCTCCTCGTCGACGATGACCATGCCCAGGTCCTTGAACTGGACCTGTTTCGACAGCACCGCGTGGGTGCCGATGACGACCTCGATCTCGCCGTTCTTCAGCCCCTCGCGGGTCTGGGCGGCCTCGGCCGAGGGGACCAGGCGCGAGAGGCGGCCGATGCGGATCGGCCAGCCCTGGAAGCGCTGCTTGAAGGTCGCGTAGTGCTGGCGCGCGAGCAGGGTGGTGGGCGTGACGACGGCCACCTGGCGCCCGCTCATGGCCATGACGAAGGCGGCCCGGAGCGCCACCTCGGTCTTGCCGAAGCCCACGTCGCCGCAGATCAGCCGGTCCATGGGGTGGCCGGACGCCAGGTCCGCCAGGACGTCGGCGATGCTCGAAAGCTGGTCGTCGGTCTCCTCGTAGGGAAACCGCGCGCAGAATTCGTCGAACAGGCCCGACGGCGGGTCGATGGCGGCGGTCACGTTGAGCGCGCGGGCCGCGGCGATG
>DASZQQ010000270.1:0-6374 GCA_035549595.1 Caulobacteraceae bacterium | reverse complement strand
CCAGAGGCGCAGGACCCGGCGATTCAGCTGCGCCACTTCAGCGTCGCCGGCTCGACCGGGTTGACGAACGGCCGGCCCTCGCGCCGGCTCGCCGCCCATTCGCGCTTCAGCGCCTGGTACCACTTGGCCTGGCGGTCGGCGTCGTCGACCCAGAGCAGGGAGGGGTCGTACTTCAGCCCCTGGTTCTGCAGGTTCACCATGTCGCCGTCCTGCTGCAGGAAGCGGCGCGCGCCGGCGCGCACGAACGGCCCGGCGAGGACGAACATCGGGTGGTCCGACCACACCAGCTGAGTGATCTGCGTGCGGCGCTCGTCGAGCGGGGTCAGGCAGGTCAGGGCCAGCACCTGGCGGCGGCCGACGGTGATGTGCTCCCAGCGCAGGCCCGGCAGGCGGAAGCTGATCTCGGTCTCCGGCGACCCGCCCAGCAGGACGTAGGCGCGCGAGTTCTTCGACGGCCGGTGGCGGACCATGGCGAAACCGGCCTCGCGCGGCTCGAAGCGCTTGGCCTTCTCGTGCTGGCTGCCGGCCGAGCGCCACCACCACTGCTGGTGCACGTAGGGTCCGTGCGCGGGGTCCATCAGGCCGACGACCGCGTGGTCGACGTGGGCGTCGAACACCATCCGGTCGACGAGTTTCGGCGCGCCGCCCACGACGCCCGGGAAGGTCGGCGGCGGGCCGTCCGGCTCGGCCCCGGCGCGCGCGTCCGAGGCCATCCACACCCACAGCATGCCCTGGCTTTCGGCGGCCGGATAGCGGGCGACGCGGATGCGGCCGACGTCCAGGGCCTGGTCGTCGACCAGCGAAGGGATGGCCGCGCAGGCGCCGTCGGGGCGGAAGCGCCAGCCGTGGTAGGGGCACTCGACGCTCTCGCCGGCGCCGTCCTTCACGATCCGTCCGGCCGACAGCGGCGCGGCGCGGTGCGGGCAGATATCGCGCAGGGCGAACGCCTCGCCGGCCCGCGTGCGCCCGATCAGCACCGGCTGGCCCAGGATCTCGTGCCGCTTCAGCGACCCGGGCCGCACCTCGGCCGACAGGGCGGCGAAGTACCAGATGTCGGTGACGAAGCCGCGCCCGAAGGCGGCGGCGTCCTTGCGCTGGCTGGCGGTTCCATCGGCCATGGAAGGGCTTGTACTGCAACGAACACGGTCTGCGCGAGCCCGCCCCTGTTGCCGACTGCGGGGACATGATGCGCGCATCGTGTCCCCGTCAGCGCAGGATCGGAAAGCAGGGGACACGAACCTTCGGATCATGTCCCCGGTGGGGGCGGCTTGACCTTACGGCGGCCTCGCCTAAAGGTGCGCGGCAAATCAAACGAGCGTTTTAAAGGGAGCCCTTTTCACATGAGCACCGCCACCGCCACCCAAGTCAGGCTCCCCGAGCTGTTCGACCTCACCGGCAAGGTCGCCATCGTCACCGGCTCGACCAAGGGCATCGGCAAGGCGATCGCCGAACGCTTCGCCGAACACGGCGCCAAGGTGGTGATCTCCTCGCGCAAGGCCCCGGCCTGCGAAGAGGTGACCGCCGCGATCAACGCCCGCTTCCCGGGCGCCGCCATCGCCGTGCCGGCCAACATCTCGTCCAAGGACGACCTGCAGCGCCTGGTCGACGAGACCCGCAGCGCCTTCGGCAAGGTCGACATCCTGGTCTGCAACGCCGCCTCGAACCCCTACTACGGGCCGATGAGCGGCATCTCGGACGAGGCGTTCCGCAAGATCCTCGACAACAACATCGTCTCCAACAACTGGCTGATCCAGATGGTCGCGCCGGAGATGAAGGAGCGGAAGGACGGGGCGATCGTGATCATCTCGTCGATCGGCGGCCTGCGCGGCACGCCGGTGATCGGCGCCTATGCGATCTCCAAGGCCGCCGACATGCAGATGGCGCGCAACCTCGCCCAGGAGCTGTCGCCGCACAACATCCGCATCAACTGCATCGCGCCGGGCCTGGTGAAGACCGACTTCGCCCGCGCGCTGTGGGACACGCCGGAAGCCGAGAAGCGCTCCAGCGCCGGCAACCCGCTGCGCCGCCTGGGCGATCCCGACGACATCGCCGGCGCGGCGGTGCTGCTGGCCTCGCGCGGCGGCGCCTGGATGACCGGCCAGACCATCGTCGTCGACGGCGGCTCGACCTGCTGATGAGCCCTCCCTCCCCCTCTGTGGGGAGGGAAAGTCGATGCGCGAGCATCGACAGGGTGGGGGAGTCTCGGACGTGCGTTGAGCCAGCCAGCTAGCGTCCTGCCCTGACCACACGTCCCCACCCTGGCCGCTGCGCGGCCTGTCCCTCCCCATGAAGGGGAGGGAGTTCCAGAACGAGAAAACGCCCCCCGGGCGGCGTTTCCTTTTGCGCGAGGGCGGCGCCCTCCGGCCTGGGGGAGCAGGCTAGAGCGAGGCCATCCGAGCGCGCTCGGCCGGGGCCAGCTTGCTCTGGGCTTCGTCGCGCACGGCCTGCATGCAGGCCGCCTTCTGCGACGCCTCGATGGGGCGATAGCGGGTGTCGCAGAAGCTGTGGGCGGCGGCTTCGACGCGCCGCTCGAAGGCGGCGGCCTGGGCCGGCTGATTGAGGTCGCCGTAGCGGATGGTGACGCCTTCGGCGTGCGCCGCGCTGGCCAGGGCCAGGATCGGCATCGCGGCCAGGGCCCAGGTCGCGGCCATGGCGGCGGAATTCACGTAGCGGTTCATGGTTCTGTCTCCCGTCATCTTCCTTGCGGCGGCGCCGCCCTCGATGACGATGAGATACTTCCCGTTACTTCGATACTCCAGTTAAGTTGCTGTCATGACTTCGATTTAACTTAGTGAAGTCGTTGTAATTCATTACCGACCGTTCATGCGCCGCTCGAGCCGTTCAGCCACAGGGGGTTGCCGTCCGCATCCTCCTCATCCGAGCTTGACGCTCATCTCGAAGCCGCCCTCGAACGGCAGGGTCATGGTGGAAAAGCCGTTCGCCGGGTCGTTCACATAGTCGAAGAAGTCGCCGTAGGGGCCGCGATAGGCGGTGGTGTTGTCGGCCATGACCACCGCGCCCGGGCGCAGGTGCGGCCCGATCAGCTCGATCGCCGGACGCGCCATCTCGGTCCAGATGTCAATTAGCACGAAGTCCACCGGCCCCTCCAGGACCTTGAGCGTCTCGCGCAGGTCGCCCTCGCGCAAGTCGATGAGGTCCGAGAGCCCGGCGGCGGCGAAGTTCGCCCGCGCGGCGGCGGCCTTGGCCGGCTCGTACTCGGTCCCGATCACCACGCCGCCGCCGTTCGCCCGCACCGCCGCGGCCAGCCACAGGGTCGAGACGCCGTACGAGGTGCCGACCTCGACGACCCGGCGGGCGCGAAGGGCGCGCGGCAGGCGAGGTGGCAGAACGCGGCCTTGTCGGCCTCCAGAGCCACCATCTTGTCGGCCAGGAAGCGGTGGGCGTCGGCGTCGAGTCCCTTCCAGGAAAGCTCGCCGGCGGCGGCGCGCCGGCCGAGGTAGGCGCGCATCCCAGGCTCCTGCGCCTGGCTGTCGGCCTGCAGCCGCGCCAGCAGGGCCTCGAGTTCGGGGTCGTTCAGCACGCTGGTCATGGCCGCTTCTCCGTTCGCTGCGGCAGAGGCTAGCGGCGGGACGGCGGCGCGCTCGCGCCAGGGCGACGAATGCCGTCGCGCACGCGCCAGTGGGCGGATTGGCGTGATTGCGATAAGTTTCGGCACGATGACGCGGGCGCGCCAGCGCCGCAGCGGGCCAGGATGAGTGTCGCCGGACCGGGAGGGAGAGCCATGGCCGCCACGCTTCGCCACTTCGCCATCAACGCCGACGACGTCGGCCGCGCGCGCCGCTTCTACGAGGCGGTGTTCGGCTGGACCTTCGAGCCGTGGGGGCCGCCGGACTTCTACCAGATCCGCAACGCGGGCGAGGGCGTGATGGGCGCCCTGCAGGGACGCCGCGAGATCGAGCCGGGCGCACGGATGCTGGGCGTGGAAGCCACCATGGCCGTGGCCGACGTCGCCGAGACGATCGAGGCGGTCAAGGCGGCCGGCGGGCGCATCCTCGGCGGGCCCTTCCACATCGAGACCGTTGGCCGGCTGGTCTGGTTCGCCGACCCGGAGGGCAACATCCTGGGCGCCATGCAGTACGACGAGGGCGTCTGGCCGGAGGGCGCGTGAGCGTCAATCCGATCCCCGAGCGCGCCGTACCCGACGACGGCTTCTGCGTCCGCTCGCTGGCCGTCACCTATGCCGACGGCGGCGGGGAGCCGCCGCACCGTCACGCCTGGGGCCAGCTGGTCTACGGCGTCTCCGGGGTGATCCACGTCGCCCTCGACCGGGCCGCCTGGCTGGCGCCGCCGACGCGGGCGATCTGGGCCCCGCCCGGCGTCACCCACGCGCTTTCCATGCGTGGGCGCGTGGCCATGCGCACCCTCTACATCGCCCCGGACTGGGCGGCGGCCCTGCCGCGCGAGGCTGCGGTGCTGCAGATCTCGCCGCTGCTGCGCGAGCTGATCCTGCACGTGGTGTCGCTGCAGATGCTGCGCTCGGGCGAGCCGGCGCACGCACGGTTGGCTTCGGTGCTGGTCGACCTGCTGGCCCAGGCGCCGAGCGACGACCTCGTCCTCCCCCTGCCCGCCGACAAGCGGGCGCGGACGGTCTGCGAGCGCATCCAGGCCGCCCCCGACGACCGCGCCGGCCTCGCCACCCTGGCGCGGGACGCCGGCGCCTCCTTGCGCACCCTGCAGCGGCTGTTCCCGGCCGAGACCGGCCTGTCGCTCGACGCCTGGCGACAGAAGGCGCGCCTGATCCACGCCGTGGCCCAGCTCTCGTCCGGCGCCCCGGTCACCACGGCGGCCCTCGACAGCGGCTACGACAGCCCCAGCGCCTTCATCGCCGCCTTCCGCCGCCAGTTCGGCGTCACCCCCGGCCGCTGGCGCCAGCGCTAAGGCGCGTCAGCGCCTTCTGGATCTTTCGTGATGCGGCTGGGCGGTCAAGATTGTCCACGAACCACACGAACGACACGAACGGGCCGAGCCAGGCCCGACCACGGCGCGTCAACGAGGACGTTCGTGTGGTTCGTGTGGTTCGTGGACAATTCAAGGTGACGGCTGCGCCGTCCGCGCCCGCTGGCAGGTATCCCTCACGCCGCGTTGTGGGCGCGGATGGAGAGGTCGCGGGCCTTGGCGAGGCGGCGGGCGCCTTCGGTGAGGGTCTCGTCGGCCTTGGCGAAGCAGAGGCGGATGACGGTGGTCACCGGGCTCTCCTCGTAGAAGCTGGAGACCGGGATCGCCGCGACGCCGGCGTCCTTGACCGCGCGCAGGCAGAAGCCGAGGTCGCCCTCGCGCACGCCGGAGGCCGGCAGGTCGACGGTCAGGAAATAGGTCCCTTGCGTGGGGGCCACGGCGAAGCCCTCTGCCCGCAGGGCCTCGGTCAGGAGGTCGCGGCTGGCGGCCAGCTGCCGCGGCATGGCGGCGAACCAGTCGGCGCTGTTGGCCAGGCCCCAGGCGACGGCCGCCTGCAGGCCCGGCGGCGTGGTGAAGGTCAGGAACTGGTGCGCCTTGGCGAGCGGGTCCGTCAGCGCCGGGGCGGCGCAGAGGAAGCCGACCTTCCAGCCGGTCAGGCCGAACATCTTGCCGGCCGAGCCGATCTTCACCGTGCGCTCGCGCATCCCCGGCAGGGCGATCAGGGGGCGGTGGGCAAGGCCGTCGAAGACGATCTCCTCCCACACCTCGTCGCAGACCGCGACGGCGTCGAAACGCGTGCAGAATTCGGCGAGAAGCGCGAGGTCCGCCTCAGCGTAGACCGTGCCGGTGGGATTGACCGGGTTGTTGACGACGACGAGCCGCGTCTTCGGCGTGAACAGGGCCTCCAGCATCGCCCGGTCCCAGCGCCAGTGCGGCGGCTCCAGCCGCGCCAGCCGCGGCACGCCGCCGGCGCGGCGGATCATCGGCAGGTAGGCGTCGTAGAACGGCTGGAAGACGATCACCTCGTCGCCCGGCTCGATCAGCGCCAGGAAGGCGCAGGCAAGCGCCTCGGTGGCTCCGGACGTGACCGTGACCTCGCTGGCCCAGTCGAGGTCCACGCCTTGGTGCTGCGCATAGTGGGCGGCGACCGCCTGGCGCAGCTCGGGCAGGCCCGGCATCGGCGGATACTGGTTGGGTCCGTCCACCATCGCCTCGGCCGCCTTGCGGCGGATCGCCAGCGGCCCGTCCGTGTCCGGAAAGCCCTGTCCGAGGTTGATCGCCCCGCGCTCGCGCGCAAGGCCGCTCATGACCGTGAAGATGGTGGTCGGCAGGGCCGTGTAGATCGGGTTCGCCATGTCGCCCCAAGCTAGAGCGCCTCCCGCCAAAGTGGGAACCGGTTTGGCGATCGGGAGGCGCTCAAACTCAAAGAATCGAGCCTTCTTGTCGCGGTCAGGTCG
>DASZQQ010000269.1:0-2459 GCA_035549595.1 Caulobacteraceae bacterium | reverse complement strand
GTCCTCGGGCGTCTCGCCTGCCTCGACCTTGCCCCCGGGGAACTCCCACAGCCCCGCCAGTTGCTTTCCCTCGGGCCTCTGGCAGATCAGCACCCGACCGTCGGCGTCGACCAGGGCGCAGGCGACGACCAAGGACAGGCGCGTCACGAGCGGTAGTCGCCGTTGATCTCGACGTAGCGCTTGGTCAGGTCGCAGGTCCACATGGCCGCCTCGCCGCGGCCGACGCCCACGTCCACGCCGATCTCCAGTTCGGGGCGCTTCATGTAGGCGCTCATCTTGGCCTCGTCGTAGGTGCGGGCGATGGCGCCGTCCTGGGCGGCCCACAGCTCGCCGAAGCGGATCGACAGGCGCTCGCGGCTCATCGGCTCGTCGGCGCGGCCCACGGCCATGCAGATGCGGCCCCAGTTGGCGTCCTCGCCGGCGATGGCGGTCTTGACCAGAGGGCTCTCGGCGATGGTGCGGGCGATCTTGCGGGCCGAGGCGTGGGACTGGGCGCCGGAGACGGCGATCTTGACGAACTTGGTGGCGCCCTCGCCGTCGCGCACCAGCTGCATGGCCAGGTCCATCAGCACGCCCTCCAGCTTCTCGCGGAAGTCGGCCAGGCGCGCATCGCCGGGCCGGGCGATGCGCGGCGCGCCGGACTGGCCGGTGGCGAACAGCAGGAGGGTGTCGTTGGTCGAGCGGTCGCCGTCCACGGTCACGCAGTTGAAGGTGGAGCGGGTGTAGAGGCTGACCAGGGCCTGCAGGGCGGCCGGCGCGATGGCCGCGTCGGTGGCGACGAAAGCCAGCATGGTAGCCATGTCCGGCGCGATCATGCCCGAGCCCTTGGCGATGCCGGCGATCTTCACCTGGACCCCGTCGATGGTGGCCGTGGCGTAGGCGCCCTTGGGGAAGGTGTCGGTGGTCATGATCGCGGCGCCCGCCTCGGCCCAGCCGTCGGCATGCAGTTTGCGTTCGATGTCGGGCAGTTGCGCGACGATCTTGGCGTCGTCGAGGAGCACGCCGATGACTCCGGTGGAGGCCTGCATGACGTCGCGCTGGCGGCAGTCGAGCCGCTTGGCCACGGCGGCGGCGACGCGGCGGACGGCGTCGGCGCCGGGCTTGCCGGTGAAGGAATTGGCGCAGCCGGCGTTGACCACCAGCGCCCGCACGTCATCGCCACCTGAGGCCTCCAGGTGCCGCTTGCACCAGTCCACAGGGGCCGAGCCGACGCCGTGGCGAGTGAACACGCCCGCGCAGGTCGTGCCCTCGGCGAACTTCATGACCAGCAGGTCCGGGCGCTCGTGTTTGTAGAACCCGGCGCGGCCGGTGGCGATCTCGACGCCTGCAATCGGCGGGATGGCCGGGAACGGCACGGCCAGGGGCGACACCATCAGGCCCGGCTTGCCGGGGGCCGCAGGCCCCGCGGCGTGCGGCGTCACGCGCTTAAGCAGGTCGGAGGCCTTCTCAAGCGTGTGGCCGACGAGCGCGGCGGGGGTCGGAACCTTGGGCGGCTTGCGGGTCATGGCGTGGCCTTCGGGCTGGCGGCGTTCTGGTTGCTGGTCTGGCCGGTCAATAGCTCGACCCGGCCCTTGCCGCGCAAGCTTTTCAGGAGGTCTCCCACCTGGGCGTAGGTGAGGAAGCGGACGATCTGCGGACGGCTGGCGTCCAGCGTCGGCGGCGCCTGCTTGCGGCGGTCCTCGACCTTCAGCAGCACCCAGCCCGCATCGCTCTTGAACGGCCCGAGCAACTGGCCCGGACGCGCCCCGCCGAGTACCTGGCCGTAGGCGGCGGGCATGACGTCGGGCGTGAAGTAGCCGAGGTCGCCGCCCGACGAGCGGGTCTCGGCGTCGATGGAATGCTGGGCGGCCAGGGCGCCGAAGGAGGCTCCGGAGGCGAGCTGCTTCTTGATGGCGTCGGCGTCGATCTGGTCGGCGACCACGATCTGGCGGGCGTGGAACTCCTCGCCGCGCCGGTTGAGCTTCATCTGCTCCTGGTAGAGCGCCTGGATGGCGGCCTCGTTGACGGCGCTGTTGACGGCGCCCTCGACCACCATGTCGCCTAGGATGCGCTCCTTGGCGGCCTGCAAGCGGCGCTGGGCGGCGGCGCCCTTGTCCAGCCCGCGGCGCTCGGCCTCGGCGGCCAGGAGCTTCTGGTCGATCACTTCGTCCAGCACGCGCTGGAACAGCTCGGAATTGGTGTCGAGGGGTTCGCCGTCGCCGATCAGGCCCTGGGCCACCGCCTCACGGGTGACGTCGGACTTCCACACCGGCCTGCCATCGATCCTGGCCACGGCCACGTCGCCGGCCTGGGGCTTGGAGCCGCCGCCGGAACCTTGGGACGGAACGCACGCGCACAGGCTCGCCAGCAGGCAAAGGGCGAGCGCCGTCATGGTCTTCGTCGTCATGGGAGCCCCCTCCCCTCCGCCGGGCGCGCACCCGCCGGAGCCTGCCACGGACCTTGGCAAAGCCTTGATCGGA
>DASZQQ010000268.1:0-1887 GCA_035549595.1 Caulobacteraceae bacterium | reverse complement strand
GCCCCCGCGACCGCCTTTTCCGGCTGGCGGTCACCGGCTTCGCCGGCCTGATCCTGCTGACCGCGCTGGCCCTGGCCTGGCAGCTGACGCGCGGCTCGCTGAAGACCTGGGCCGCCTTCGGCCCCCGCTTCCTCTGGACGTCCACCTGGGACCCGGTCAACGACGTGTTCGGCGCGCTCCCGTTCCTGTACGGGACCGCGGTCTCCTCCCTGATCGCCCTCCTCGTCGCGGTGCCGTTGGGCGTGGGCTCCGCGGTCTTCCTGGCCGAGCTGGCGCCGCGCCGGGTCTCGGACGCGGTCGGCTTCGCCATCGAGCTGCTCGCGGCGGTCCCCAGCGTGATCCTGGGCCTGATGGGCGTCTTCATCCTGGTCCCGTCCGTGCGGGCGGTCGAGCCCTTCCTGGGCAAGTGGCTGGGCTTCCTCCCCCTCTTCCGCGGCGCCCCCTACGGCGTGGGCCTGCTCTCGGCGGGCCTGATCCTGTCGCTGATGATCCTGCCCTACATCACCTCCATCACACGGGAGGTGCTCCTCACCGTGCCGCGCCCGCTCAAGGAGGGCATGTACGCCCTCGGCGCCACGCGCTGGGAGATGGTGCGCGGGGTCAGCCTGCCCTACGCCCGCTCGGGCATATTGGGGGCGGTGTTCCTCTCCCTGGGCCGCGCGCTGGGCGAGACCATGGCCGTGACGATGGTCATCGGCAACACGCCGAGGATCTCCGCCTCCCTGTTCGACCCGTCCTACAGCATGGCCGCCGTCATCGCCAACGAGCTGGCGGAGGCCGCCGGCGACGCGCACCTGTCGGCCCTGATCGCGATCGGCCTTGTGCTGTTCGGCGTGACCGTGGTCATCAACGGCGCCGCGCGCCTGCTGATCTACCGCCTGGAGCGCCGGTGAGCGGCGCCGCCTACGCCCGCCGACGCCGCGTCAACGCCCTGATGCTCGGGCTGACGGCGCTGTGCGCCGCGGTGTCGGCCTCCGTGCTGTTCGCCATCCTGGGCTACATCGCCTGGAAGGGCGCCTCCTCGGTGAGCTGGGCGTTCCTGACGAACCTGCCCAAGCCCGTGGGCGAGGCGGGCGGCGGCATCGCCAACGCGATCGTCGGCTCCGCGAAGGTCGTCGGCCTGGCCGGCCTGATGGGGATCCCGGTCGGCGTGCTGGCCGGCGTCTACCTCTCCGAGGTCGGCGGGCGGAGCCGCCTGGCGTTCTGGGTGCGCTACGCGGCCGACGTGCTCAACGGGGTGCCGTCCATCGTGGTCGGCCTGTTCGCCTACGCCCTGGTCGTGGTGCCGATGAAGCGCTTCAGCGCCCTGTCGGGCTCCGTCGCCCTGGCCGTGATCATCGTGCCGATCGTCCTGCGCAACACCGAGGAGTTCCTGCGCCTGGTGCCCGGCACCATCCGCGAGGCCGCGCTGGCACTGGGCGTGCCGCGCTGGAAGGTCACGCTCTTCGTCATGCTGCCCACCGCCGGGCGCGGCATCCTGACGGGGGCCCTCCTCGCCCTGTCGCGCGTCGCCGGCGAGACCGCCCCGCTGGTGTTCACCGCCTTCGGCAACCGCTTCTGGGACAAGGGCTTGCTCGACCCCGTCGCGACTCTGCCGCACACGCTGTACGCCTACGCGATCTCGCCGTACGAGGACTGGCACAGGCAGGCCTGGGCCGCGGCGCTGATCCTGATGCTCTTCGTCCTGGCCGTGAACGTGACCGCGCGCGTCTGGCTGAAGCCGGCCGGCGGCGGCGCGCACTGACCGCGAGATGAACCCGATCATGGAAACGAACATCCCCCCCGCCCCGATCCTCCCCTCGGCTCCGCCGGCCCGGCCCGCGCCGAAGTCGACCCCGGTCGCCCTCTCCGTGCGCGGCCTGCGCGCGGGCTACGCCGGCGGCGCCG
>DASZQQ010000267.1:0-12864 GCA_035549595.1 Caulobacteraceae bacterium | reverse complement strand
CGGCGGGCCCCTTCAGGGCGTCCGGATTGACGGTCTGCAGCTTCAGCCGGTTCAGGATCGCCTCGTTCGAGCGCTGGCGCCCGCCGATGATGGTCAGGCTGAGGCTGAGCACCATGAAGGCCGTGAACAGAATCCACGTCGTCCGCGTCAGCAGGTCCCCTGCCCCGCGGGTGGTGATGAGGCCCGTGGGTCCGCCGCCCGTGCCGAGCGCGCCGCCTTCGGAGCGCTGGAGCAGCACCACGATGACGAGAGCCACGCAGACGAAGATGTCGAGGCTGAGGAGCAGGTAGAGGAGCATGGTCGGCGAACAGCTTTCAGGCGCCCGGCGCCGAAGCCGCCGGCCAAGAAGGCGGCCCTCTAGCATCCGAGCATGAGGCGCGCCATAGCTAGGTGGCCGCAGATGCGGAGCCAAGGGCGTGATCCTGAAGACCGACCGTCTTACCCTCCGCGCCCTGCGTGCGGAGGACACCGCCGACGTCCATCGGCTGATGAGCGATCCGGAGGTGATGGCGCACTGGGACGTGGGCGCCATCGAGGATCCGGACCTCACCGACGCCATCGTCGCCTCGCAGCTTCGCGCGGCCGAGGACGGCTCCGCGCACTTCTGGGCGATCACCCTCACCGCCGACGGCGAGTTCCTGGGCCTGTGCGATCTTTCGGACATCGACCGGTGGCATCACCGGGCCGAGATCGGCTTCATCCTGGGGCGCGCCGCCTGGGGCCGGGGATACGGACTGGAGGCCATGCAGTCGGTGGTGACGTTCGCGGCCGGCCTCGGCCTGAAGCGGCTGACGGCCCGCACCCACGTCGGCAACGAGCGGTCGGAAGCCCTGCTCGTCAAGCTGGGCTTCCAGGCGGAGGGCTACCTGCGCGGCCACATCCAGCGCGACGGCGAACGGCGCGACTGCCGCCTGTTCGGCCTCCTGCTCTAGCGACGCGCCTTCACGACGGCCTGGGCGTTGGATGGCGTCCCTGCGCCAGTGCGGCTGCGTCCAGCAGGCGCCGGGCCGAGCGCTCGGCCGCCTCCGCCGTCAGGGCGAAGGTCCCCCCCGGCGAGAGCACGATCACCTGTCCATCCTGCAGCGCGACACCGATCGGCTGGTCCGAGGCGCACCGCGCGCCAGGGACGTCAGTCTCCTGCGTCAAGCTTCACTCCTGCCCCACACGACCCGATCGGCGCCGGGTCCGCCCAACGACGCCATGGATCGGCCTTCTGAATCGAGGCGGACCCGGGCGCGCCCGCATATGGGGGGCATAAGGACGAGATTGCGCAATTGAAATCCGCTTGAGGGCGAGCCGGCCGGGTGCCTCGCGCTCGGCGCGTCTGTGCCGCTTCTGCCACAGGCGCGCGACAGACCGCACGACCGTCTAGATCACTTGATCTATCGCAAGACCGGGGGCCCGGGCGGCTTGCTACCTCCCCCTCGCCGAACGTCCGAAGGGGGGCTGACGGCCGGTGCGACGGCTTCCTGGCCGCCGCCGAAACTTTTCAGAGGGACCTCCCCATGCTTCGCAAAATTCTCATGGCTTCGGCCATCGCGGCCGCCTGCGCCGCCGTGCCGGCCATCGCCTCGGCCGCTCCCGCCCAGAACTGGACCGGCTTCTACGTCGGCGTGAACGGCGGCTACGGCGGCGACAAGGTGCACTTCGACGGCGCCGGCACATACACCGACTACGCGCCCGATCCCGACCTCGACAGCCCTGCCGCCGTCTCGGCCAAGGCCAATGCGACCTCGAGCGGCTTCATCGGCGGCGCCCAGGTTGGCTACAACTTCATGGTGTCGGACAACCTCATCGTCGGGGCCGAGGCCGACATCGACGTCACCGACATCAAGGCGCAGGCGGACCTCTCCGGAACCAGCACCGGCGGCGCCACCGGCACGGCGTCGGCCAAGATCGGTTCCAAGATCGACTACCTGGGCACGGTCCGGGCCCGCGTCGGCATGCCGATGTTCGAGGGACGCTTCGTCCCCTATCTCGCCGGCGGCTTGGCCTACGGCCGCGTGCACTCCTATGCCGACGCCAGCTTCTCGGGCTTCCTGAACGAAGGCTCGACGAGCACCGGCTCGTTCTCCCTCGACCACACCAAGACCCAGACCGGCTGGACGCTCGGCGGCGGCGCCGACTACGCCCTCACCGACCGGCTCTCGTTCCGGGCGGAGTACCTGTACGTGGATCTTGGCAAGGACCGGATCTACAACGACAGCTTCGACATCAACGACGGCTACGTCGACGCCGTGGTGGACATGAAGACCACGGCGAACATCGTCCGCGTCGGCATGAACTACCGCTTCTAAATCCTACGGCTGGCGCACTTTCGGACGCGAAACCGGTGTCCGCTTTCCGTGAAAGTGCGCTGGCCTTTTGGGGGCGGCGGGTCCCGGCCCGCCGCCGACCCTCGCCGCTTCAGAGCGCCTGGAAGATCGGGACGAAGTCGTCGGCCTTCAGCGACGCGCCGCCGACCAGGGCCCCGCCCACTTCGCGCACTTTCAGGATCTCGGCGGCGTTCGACGGCTTGACCGAGCCGCCGTACAGGATCGGCGCGGCGCGGCCGTCGGCCTCGAACAGCTCCACGAGCGTGGCGCGGATGGCCACGTGGACCTCCTCGATCTGATCCAACGTCGGCGTCAGGCCGGTCCCGATCGCCCAGACCGGCTCGTAGGCGACCGCGAAGGCGTGGCCGCGCAGGACGGGCGGCAGCGAGCCGCGCACCTGGCCGGTGACGATCTCGAGTGTGCGGCCGGCCTTGCGCTGGTCCAGGGTCTCGCCGACGCAGACGATCGGCTCCAGGCCGCCGCGCAGGGCGGCGCCCGCCTTTGCCGCGACGATCGCGTCCGTCTCGCCGTGCATCGCCCGCCGCTCGGAGTGGCCGACGATGACCAGCGCAGCGCCGGCCTCGGCCAGCATCTCGGCGGAGACGTCGCCGGTGAAGGCGCCTGCGGGCTCGGCGTGGCAGTCCTGGGCGCCGACCTCGATCAGGGTCCCGGCCAGTTGCTGGGCCATGCGGTGCACGAGCGTCGCCGGCGGACACAGCGCGACGCGGGCGGCCGGCGGGTGGGCCTCCACGGCCGCGGCCATGGCCCTGGCCTCGTCCAGCGAGGTCTCCAGGCCGTTCATCTTCCAGTTTCCGGCGATCAGCGGTCGATAGGCGGTCAAGGCGTTCCCCCGGCGGTCGTTGGTCCGCGGGACTAGGGCAAAGCCGGATCGCTGTCACGAGGGGCGGTGCGGCTTGCGGCGCGCCGCCGCGCTCCACTATACCGCCCTGGCGCGGGACCGCCCTGCGCGCCTCAAGGTTCCCTGCTTCATGACCGGCAGCCTCCGATCGACCGCCCGCAATCCCGTCGCCGTGGCCCTGATGGGGGTCCTGGTGCTGGTGTTCCTGATCCTCGGGGTCAGCGGCGGCGGCGGCCGCTTCCCCGACGCCTTCCGGGGCATCAACGCCAACGACGTCGTCACAGCCGGCCAGCACACGCTCAGCTCCGAGGACTTCAAGCGGATGTTCGACCGCCAGAAGGAGAACCTCGACCAGCGCGCCGGCGAGCCGGTGCCGGTCGATCTGCTGGTGGAGAACGGCTACGACCAGCAGATGCTGACGGGCGTCGCCCAGGAGCAGTCGGTGCTGGAGGTGCTGCGCCGCTCCGGGATCGTGCCGTCCGACGCCCTCGTCGACGGCGAGATCAGGAAGCTGCCGTTCGCCTTCAACCGCATCACCGGCCAGTTCGACGAGAAGCAGTTCATGTCCGTGCTGGCGCAGCAGGGCCTGACGCCGCGCCAGGCGCAGGCGCAGCTGAGAGACGAACTGGCGCGGCGGCACTATCTGTTCGCCCTGCAGGCCGGCTTCACCACGCCCCGGCTCTATGCGGCGATGAGCGCGGTCCAGGTGATGGAGAACCGCGACGTCAGCTACTTCGTGCTCGACCAGCACGCGGTCCCCGCGCCGGCGCAGCCGACCGACGCCCAGCTCATCGCCTTCATGAACCAGCACAAGGACCAGCTGACGATCCCCGAGACGCGCACCTTCACCCTGGTGCAGTTCTCGGCCAAGGCGCTGGAGCCGACGATGGCGGTCGATCCGGCGGCGGTGCAGAAGGAGTTCGACTTCAAGAAGGAGAGCCTGTCGACGCCGGAGACGCGCAGCTTCGTGCAGATCCCGGTCAAGACCGCCGCCCAGGGCGCCGACGCCGCCGCCCGGCTGCAGCGCGGCGAGGATCCCACCGCCGTGGCGCGCGCCATGGGCGCCGAGCCGGTCACCTACGACGACAAGCCGCGCTCGGCGCTGCCCGACACCAAGGTCGCCGCCGCCGCCTTCGCCCTGACGCCGGGCCAGGTCAGCGCCCCGGTGCAGGGCGACCTGGGCCTTGCGGTGCTCAAGCTGCTGAAGGTCACGCCGGGCAAGGCGGCGACGCTCGAGCAGGCCCGGCCCCAGATCGAGGCCGAGCTGCGCACCCACGCGGCGCAGGACAAGGTCTATGAGATCACGGACGCGTTCCAGAAGGCGCGCGACAGCGGCGCCAGCGTCGCCGACGCGGCCCGCAAGGTGGGCGCCACCGCGACGGTGGTCGGCCCGGTGACCGCCGACGGGCGCGACGTCAACGGCAAGCCGATCCCCGGTCTCGATCCGAAGATCCTCAAGGCCGCCTTCGCCGAATCGGCCGGAGGCAGCGGCACCGAGGTGGAGAGCACCTCGCCGGGCGAGTACTACGCCCTGCGCGTCGACAAGGTCGCGCCGCCGGCCCTGCCCCCGCTCGACCAGAAGCGCGCGGAGCTGACCCAGATCTACATGCGCCAGCAGCTGGTCGATTCCCTGAAGGCCAAGGCCGAGGCGCTGATGGCGGCGATCCGCAAGGGAACCTCGATCGACGCCGCGGCCGCCCAGGTCGGCGCGCACGTGACGCACCAGGTCGGCCTGGAGCGGCGCACGGCCCAGCAGTTCGCCCAGGTTCTGGGCCGCGAATTCCTGCTGTCGATCTTCGGGGCCAAGCCGGGCGATGTGTTCGCCGCCGGCGCGCCGACCGGGATCTTCATCGCGCGGCTCGACGCGGTGCGCCCGGGCGA
The DNA here is from genome assembly GCA_035549595.1 of Caulobacteraceae bacterium. Taxonomy (GTDB): domain Bacteria; phylum Pseudomonadota; class Alphaproteobacteria; order Caulobacterales; family Caulobacteraceae; genus Acaudatibacter. The sequence continues at coordinate 7,809 of DASZQQ010000267.1, read as the reverse complement.
CATGACGATGATGGCGCAGGGCGTCAACCAGATCCGCTCGCGCGTCTCGGACGACTACCTCAACGACGTGGACGGCTCGATCCAGGCGGCGGCCCAGGCGATCATCAAGCCGAACACCAACCTGAACCTGGCGCGGCGCGCCATCGGCGTCAGCGCCGAGGAGATGGACAAGCTGAACGCCAAGCCGGCCGCCAAGGGCGGCGCCAAGCCCGCGAACAAGGGCGGCCCCGCGGCGTGAAGGTGGAACCCGACTACTCCGCCTTCGAGCGCGCCTATGCGGACGGCCGCCCGCAGGTCGTCTGGACGCGCCTCGTCGACGACCTCGAGACACCGGTCTCGGCCTATCTGAAGATCGCGCACGGCCGGCCCTACGCCTTCCTGTTCGAATCCGTCGAGGGCGGCGCCTGGCGCGGCCGCTATTCGATCGTGGCCATGAAGCCGGACTTGGTGTGGCGCTGCCGCGGCGACGCCGCCGAGATCGCCGAGGGCGAGGCCATCGCGCGCGGCGAGTTCAAGCCCCAGGCCGGCGGCGCCCTCGATTCCCTGCGCGACCTGGTATCCGCCTGCCGCCTCGACCTGCCGCCCGGACTGCCGCCGATGGCCGCCGGCCTGTTCGGCGCCCTCGGCTACGACATGGTGCGCCTGGCCGAGAAGCTGCCGCACGAGAACCCCGACCCGCTGGACCTGCCCGACGCGGTGATGATCCGGCCCTCGATCGTGGCGATTTTCGACGCCATCGCCCAGGAGATCATCCTGGTGACGACGGTCCGGCGCTCCAGCCTCTCGGCCAAGGGCGCCTACGACGAGGCCGCTGCGCGGCTGGAGAAGGTCGTGTTCGACCTGGGCAAGACCCTGCCCGCCCCAGGGCCGCGGCCCGAGCCGGATCCGGACGCATTCACCTCACCGGTCAGCCGCGAGCAGTACTGGGCGATCGTCGACAAGGCCAAGGAATACATCCGCGCCGGCGACATCTTCCAGGTCGTGCCCAGCCACCGCTTCCGCGCGCCGTTCCGGCACGATCCGTTCGCGCTCTACCGCTCGCTGCGGCGCACGAACCCCTCGCCGTTCCTCTACTACCTGAACTTCCCGGGCTTCCAGCTGATCGGCTCGAGCCCCGAGATCCTGGTGCGCCTGCGCGACGGCAAGATCACCATCCGCCCGATCGCCGGCACGCGCCGGCGCGGCGCCACGCCGGAAGAAGACGCCGCCCTCGCCGAGGAACTGCGCAACGATCCGAAGGAGCGGGCCGAGCACCTGATGCTGCTGGACCTCGGCCGCAACGACGTCGGCCGCGTGGCCATGCTGGGCCAGGCGGGCCGTAACGACCCGGCCGCCCGCGCCGCGCGCAAGGGACCGCACGTGCGCGTCACCGACAGCTTCTTCATCGAGCGCTACAGCCACGTGATGCACCTGGTGTCCAACGTCGAGGGCGACGCGCCAGAGCACCTGGACCCGGTCGACGTGCTGATGGCCGCCCTCCCCGCCGGCACCCTCTCGGGCGCACCGAAGGTGCGGGCGATGGAGATCATCGACGAGCTGGAGACCGAGAAGCGCGGCATCGCCTACGCTGGCGCGGTCGGCTACTTCGGCGCCGACGGCTCGATCGACACCTGCATCGTGCTGCGCACCGCCCTGACCAAGGACGGCACGGTCTATGTCCAGGCCGGCGGCGGCGTCGTCGCCGACAGCGATCCGGACGCCGAGTACGAGGAGACGGTGCAGAAGTCGCGCGCCATCCGACAGGCGGCGACCGAGGCCTGGCGCTTCGTCTAGACCGCTTCGCCGACCGCGTCCGCGGCCGCTTCGTCGAGCCTTACACCGGCCCAGCGGCCAAGGGCCGTGGCGAGGTCGGCGATGACCACCGGCTTGCCCAGGTGCCCGTTCATGCCCGCCGCGGCGGAGGCCAGAACGTGCTCGGGCAGGACGTTGGCGGAGAGCGCGAGGATCGGCGTGAAGCGGTTCGGCGAGGCCAGCTCGCGGATCGCCCGGGCGGCGGCGAAGCCGTCCATGCCCGGCATCTGCAGGTCCATCAGGATCAGGTCGAAGGTCTCGGCCATGGCCGCGCTGATCGCCTCGGCGCCGCCGTTCGCGGTGCGCACGCTCTGGCCCAGCGCCGTCAGCAGGGTCCCGATCAGCTCGCGGTTGGCCTCCAGGTCGTCGACCAGCAGGATGTTGCACGGCGGCGCGTCCGGGTCCTCGGCCGCCACCGGCTCGGCGGTCGCCGCCTCGCCCTCAGGGGCGGCGATCCAGAAGGCGAAGGTCGAACCGGCGTTCTCGGCGGAGGTGACGGCGATGTCGCCGCCCATCAGTTCGACCAGGCTCTTGCAGATCGAGAGGCCGAGGCCCGCGCCGCCGTAGCGGCGGCTGACCGAGCCGTCGACCTGCGAGAAGCGCTGGAACAGGCGGTCGAGCTTCTCCGCCGGGATGCCCACGCCGGTGTCGCGGACGGCCACGTCGAGCCGGCCGTCCGCCCAGGACGCCTCGATGCGCACGCCGCCCGCCGCGGTGAACTTCAGGGCGTTGCCAATCAGGTTGACCAGCACCTGGCGCAGCCGGGCGGCGTCGGCGACCACGCCTGCAGGCGCGGCGTCGCTGACCGCCAGCTCCAGGGCCAGACCCTTGGTGCGGGCCTGCACCTCGAACGCGGCCACCGTGTCCTCGAGGAAGCGGCGCAGGTCGAAGGGCTGGGGATCGAGCGTCAGACGCCCGGCCTCGAGCTTCGAGAAATCTAGGATGTCGTTGACCACGGCCAGCAGCGACTGGCCGGAGGTCACGATCCGGCGCACGTGGGCGCGCGACTGCGGCCCCAGGTCGTCCGCCCGGTCCAGCAGGTCGGCGAAGCCGATGATGCCGGTCAGGGGCGTGCGGATCTCGTGGCTCATGTTGGCCAGGAACTCGGACTTGGCCTCGGCGGCCGCCTCGGCGCGCTGCTTGGCCTCGATCAGGTCGTGCTCGCGCCGGCGCGCCTCGGTGACATCGAGGAAGGCGCCGAAGGCGGTGGCGACCTGGCCGGCGGCGTTGCGTTCGGCCGCGCCGTTGGCGACCACGTGGCGTCGCTCGCCGTTCGGCCGCCGGATCGCCGCCTCGAACTGGAACGGCTCGCCGGTGTCGAACAGGCGGCGGAAGCACTGGCGCACGGTGTCGCGGTCGGGCTCGTCGTAGACCGCCAGGATCTCGGGGATCGACGGCACGCCCTGGGCCTGGTCGAAGCCGTAGATGCGGAAGACGCCGTCGGACCAGGTCGAGGCGCGGGTCGGCACGTCGATCCGCCAGTGGCCGATGCCGGCCAGCGCCTCGGCCAGCAGCGCCAGGCGGTGGGCCTCGCCGATCTGCCGCGCCGCCTCCTCGGCCCGCGCCTTGGCCTCGCGCTCGCTGGCGCGGTTCGCGCTGAGGTTGTCGTGGATGCGGCGAAAGACGCTGATCACGATCAGCGGGCTGGCGACCAGGGTGACGATCTCGAACGGCCGCTGCTGGGTGATGTAGAGCGCCGTGGCCCCGAACTGGATGGCCACCATCGAGGCCACGGGCGGGATCAGATTGGCGATCAGCCGGCGCCGGCAGGCGTAGTCCCGCGCCAGGATCTGGAACAGGGTCACGCCGTACAGCGTCACCCCCAGGGTCTCGGCCGCGTTCGGGAAGTTGTAGGTCAGGTAGAAGGCGGCGGCCGAATAGCCGGCGTTCAGCAGCCAGTCGAAGGGGTTGAGGCCGAGACGCCGTTCGGCCCTGGACCAGCGTTTCCAGAGGCTCTCGCCGAGGATGAGGGCCAGCATGCCGGCGAACCAGGCCGCGGGCGTCGCGATCCCCGCGAACGGCATCGTCCCAAGGCAGATCGCCAGGGTGAAGGCCAGCCTGCCCACGACTCCGCCGTCGGCGTCTTCGTCGGGCCGATACGAGGCCTGAACTGCCGGAGCGGACTGCACCCGATCACCTACGCTGCGGGGGGAACGCTACCCCCGATTGCGCCAGCCTCGCAGCGAGGTTTGAAGGAAGCGTTGCCTTCGCCCGAGACGGTCAGCGCGCCGCAGCCGGCGCGGACACCGCCGGCGCAGCCGGCAGCACCGGCGGGACCATCACCACGACGACCGCCAGGGTCAGCGCCGAGACTGCGAACAGCGCCGCCGCGCCGACGGCGGCGAACGCCGGGTCGCGCCTGACCGGCGCTTTCAAGAGCGCCCGCGCGCGCTTCAGCGCGGTCTTGTCCAGCGGGGAATCGGCGAGGCTCATCGCCGGCGATCCTGGGCCCTGCCGGCGCCACGCGCAACGCGGCGCCTTGGCGCGACGGCGGGTGAAGCTTAGAACCCCGGTTTCGCGAGGCGCCCCATGATCCTGGTCATCGATAACTACGACAGCTTCACCTACAACCTGGTGCACTACCTGAACGAACTGGGCGCCGAGACGGAGGTCTACCGCAACGACGCCCTGACGGCGCAGGAAGCCCTGGCGCTGCGGCCCGAGGCGATCCTGCTGTCGCCCGGCCCGTGCACGCCGAACGAAGCCGGCATCTGTCTGGCGCTGATCGGCGGCGCGCCGCAGGACCTGCCGATCCTGGGCGTGTGCCTGGGCCACCAGGCCATCGGCCAGGCCATGGGCGGCGAGGTGATCCGCGCCCAGGCGCTGATGCACGGCAAGACGAGCCCCATCCACCACACCGGCAAGGGCGTCTTCAAGGACATGCCCAACCCGTTCACGGCCACGCGCTACCACTCGCTGTCGGTGAAGCGCGAGACCCTGCCCGACGTGCTGGAGGTCACCGCCTGGACCGACGACGGGGAGATCATGGGCTTCCAGCACCGGACGCGGCCGATCTTCGGCGTGCAGTTCCACCCGGAATCCATCGCCACCGAGGGCGGCCACCAGCTGCTGGCCAACTTCCTCGACCTCGCCGGCGTCAAGCGCCTCGAAGAGGCCTGACCGGCCGCATGTCCGACGCCTTCAAGCCGCTGCTGGGCCGCCTCGCCGACGGCGCCACCCTGACCGAGCGCGACGCCGAAGCCTTCTTCACCTCCTGCCTGCGCGGCGAGCCGACGCCGGCCCAGGTCGCCGCGGCGGTGACCGCGATGCGCATGCGCGGCGAGACCGTGGGCGAGATCACCGCCTGCGTGCGCGCCATGCGCCGGGCGGCCAGCGTCCTGGAGCACCCGTACGACGTCATCGACGTCTGCGGCACCGGCGGCGACGGCCAGCACACCCTCAACATCTCGACCGCCGTGGCCTTCGTCGCGGCCGGCGGGGGGCTGAAGGTCGCCAAGCACGGCACGCGGGCGGTGTCGTCGAAGTCGGGCTCGTCCGACGTCCTGTCGGCGCTGGGCATCGACATCACGGCCGGACCCGAGCAGCAGCGCCGCGCGCTCGACGAGGCCGGCATCTGCTTCCTGTTCGCCCCCGCCCACCATGGCGCCATGCGCCACGTGCTGCCGATCCGCCAGGAGCTGGGCTTCCGCACCGTGTTCAACCTGCTGGGGCCGCTGGCCAATCCGGCCGGCGCCAAGCGCCAGCTGCTGGGCGTGTTCGATTCCAAGTGGGTCGAGCCGCTGGCCCGCGTGCTGGGCGCGCTCGGCGCGACGCGGGCCTGGGTCGTGCACGGCGACGGCCTCGACGAGATGACCACCTGCGGCGTGACCCAGGTCGCCGAGTGGCGCGAAGGGCGGGTGCGCCTCTTCAACGTGACTCCGGAGGCGGTCGACCTGCCGCGCGCGAACCTGTCGGACCTGCAGGGCGGCGATCCGGCCGAGAACGCCGAGGCCATGAGGGCCCTGCTCGCGGGTGCGCTCGGGCCCTACCGCGACGTCGTGCTGCTGAACGCGGCCGCCGCCTTCCTGGTCGCCGACCGGGTCGAGACCCTGCGCGAAGGCCTGGACATGGCGGCGCACGCCATCGACTCCGGGGCCGCGCGGCGATCGCTTGAGATCCTGATCGAGGCGACGACGCACTGATGGCCGACATCCTTCAGACCATCGCCGCCTACAAGCGCGAGGACGTCGCCGCCCGCAAGGCGCGCGAGCCGCAGGCCGCGATCGAGGCGCGCGCCGCGGCGGCCTCCGCGCCGCGGGGCTTCCGACGCGCGCTGGAAGCCGCCCACGCGCCGCGACGCCTGGCCCTGATCGCCGAGATCAAGAAGGCCTCGCCGTCCAAGGGCCTGATCCGCGCCGACTTCGAGCCCGCCGTCCTCGCCCGCGCCTACGAGGCCGGCGGCGCGGCCTGCCTGTCGGTGCTGACCGACGCGCCGAGCTTCCAGGGGGCCGACGCCTATCTGGCCGCGGCGCGCGCGGCGGTCGCCCTGCCCTGCCTGCGCAAGGAGTTCCTGGTCGATCCCTGGCAGGTGGCCGAGTCGCGCGCCCTGGGCGCAGACGCGGTGCTGGTGATCCTGGCCATGGTCGACGACCACCTGGCGGCCGAACAGATCGCCGAGGCCAGGCGGTTCGGCATGGACGTGCTGGTCGAGACCCACGACGAGGCCGAGCTGGACCGCGCCGCCGCCCTGGGCGCGGACCTGATCGGCGTCAACAACCGCGACCTGCGCACCTTCGTCACCGATCTTGCGGTCACCGAGCGCCTCGCGGCCCGCGCGCCGAAGGACGCCCTGCTGGTCACCGAGAGCGGGATCTTCACGCCGGCGGACGCCGCGCGGCTGGAACGCGCCGGCGCCAGGGCCATGCTGGTCGGCGAGAGCCTGATGCGGCAGGCCGACGTCGAGGCGGCGACCCGCGCATTGCTCGGCTGACCCGCGCCTCGCTCGCCAGGCGATTCTGCCGAACCGCATCGCATGCCGCGTCCGCGCGCCCGGCCCGGCTCTAAGCGCTTGAATTTCTGCGGCCTTTGCGTTCACTTGACATTAAGAAAGAACACCTAGAGAACATCCGTACGTTTTTGATTTGTTCCGCCCTGGAACGCAGCGAGGCGACCATGCTCACGCGCAAACAGCATGAACTGCTCATGTACATCCACGAGCGGATCAAGGAGACCGGGGTCTCGCCGTCTTTCGACGAGATGAAGGAGGCGCTGGACCTGGCCTCGAAGTCGGGCATCCACCGGCTGATCACGGCCCTGGAGGAGCGCGGCTTCCTGCGCCGCCTGCCGCACCGGGCGCGGGCTCTGGAGGTCACCAAGCTGCCCGAGCAGGCCACGGCCGCCGCGCCGCCGCGCGGGCGCACCACCTTCAAGCCGACCGTGGTCGAGAACGCCGCGCCGGCGGCCCCGATCGCGGCCAACGACGTGCGCGAACTGCCGGTGCTGGGCCGCATCGCCGCCGGCACGCCGATCGAGGCGATCCAGCACGAGCGCGACCGCCTCGCCGTGCCCGAATCGATCCTGGGCGCGGGCGAACACTTCGTGCTCGAGGTCCAGGGCGACTCGATGATCCACGCCGGCATCCTCGACGGCGACTATGTCGTCATCCGCCGCACGAACGCCGCCAACTCCGGCGAGATCGTCGTCGCCCTGGTCATGGGCGAGGAGGCGACGCTGAAGCGGCTGCGCAAGAAGGGCGCCTCGATCGCCCTGGAGGCGGCCAACCCGGCCTACGAGACCCGCATCTTCGGCCCCGACCAGGTGCAGGTGCAGGGCAAGCTGGTCGGCCTCATTCGTCGCTACCATTGACCGACCAGGGCCGCCGGCCGCGCACGTCCTGCGACCAGACCAGCCGCCAGCCGCGCCGGCTGGCGAACACCTCGGCCGCGCCGCCGCGGCGGAAATCGGCGGACGTCAGGACTAGCGCCTTGCGGCAGGCGGGCGGCGGGTCGACGGCCGCGCGCAGGATCAGAATCTCGGCGTTGGCGCAGAGGTCGCTCAGACGATCGGCCTTCGGCGTCC
>DASZQQ010000266.1:0-9592 GCA_035549595.1 Caulobacteraceae bacterium | reverse complement strand
TGATCGAAAAGTGGCGCCGGCCCGCGCATCCGCCGGCGATCCGCGTCGCGCATGGCCGCGTGACAGTCGCCGCGGCGCGCGCGCCGGGCTCGGCGGACGTCTGGCTGGTGCGCTACGATCCGCGCGAGCAGGACGTCGAGGTCAAGGACGGCGACAACCGCGGCCACACCGTGGTCCACCGCAACGTGGTGCGCGAGCTGGTGCGGCTCGGCGCCTGGCATGGCCACCAGGCGTCCTGGCGCCTGCCGGCGGCGACCGACGACGGCCTGGACACCCTGATCCTCGTCCAGGGCGTGCGCGGCGGAAAAATCTTCGCCGCCTACAAGGCGCCGTAGCCCCGTCCGGGGACATGATCCTTGCCCTCGGCAAGGTTCGTGCCCCCCGTCTCGTGGAGCCCCCCTCGCTGGAGGGGACAGGTTCCTGGCGGAACATGTCCCCGGCCGGACGCGGTTCAATGCGGGAGCCAGAAAAGACGAAACCCCCGCGGCCGGAGGGGGGGAGGCCGCGGGGGTGTCTGGAGGGGGTTTCCAGTCGGCTGACCCGACCCCGAGATCCGGGGGGCTGGGGGGGCTGTTCAGGATCCGAACCAAGGAAGTCCGATCAGCCGACGGTGCTAATCTCGGGTCCCAAGCAGGCTTGGGATTGGCGGAATTAAGGTCATTTGAGGGCGACAGGTGACGGCTCGTTAATCTTTGGGGCGCCGTGGCCCTTATGTAACGGCCCTGTCGGCCACAAAGCGCTGTGCTGCCTGTCAGACGCACGCGGGTGGGAGACGCGCCGACTTTGGACCACGAAGCACGCGAAGTACACGAAGGGGCCGACGCTTCACGCGCATGACCGACCCATGCCCGGACTCCAACAATCGCGCGCCAGCGCGCGGTATCGAGCCGACTGTCCCTGCCGAGGCCGCGCATGAAACGCCAGCCTCTTCGTGTGCTTCGCGTGCTTCGTGGTCCAAAAATCGGCGTGTGGAATGATCGCACCGTCGCCGGGAGGCCCGGAAAACCAAAACCCCCGCGGTCGGAGGGGGGTGACCGCGGGGGCGTCTTGGAGGGCAAGTCGGCTGACCAGATCCACTGACCCAGGGGGGCTGGGGGGGCTGTTCAGGATCCCGGACCAACTGTTCCGATCAACCGACGACGCTTTTATCGCGGGGCTTCCGGGCGCGGACTCGACCGAAACAAGGTGATTTCGGGGCGGATCGTGAAGCCTATTTCATGAACAAGCGCAGCCGGCCGAACCCACCCTCTTCCACGATCGGCGCAAAAGGCGTTAGGCTTCAGGGGCATGGCTCTCGACCCCATATCGCCGCCGCCGGCGGTGACCGCCGGCAAGGTCGTCTTCTTCGACCGCCGTGAACTCAACCAGCTTTTCGCCCTCTACGGACGGATGGTCGCCCAGGGGCACTGGCGCGACTACGCCATCGACGGCCTGAAGGAGTCGGCGGTGTTCTCGGTGTTCCGGCGCGCCTCGGAGGCGCCGCTCTACCGCATCGAGAAGCGCCCGGCGCTGGCGCGCAAGCAGGGCGCCTGGGCGGTGATCGCCCACGGGGGCCTGGTCATGAAGCGCGGCCACGAGCTGGAGCAGGTGCTGAAGGTGTTCGACCGCGCCCGCTTCGCCGTCGTGCAGTAGGGCCGCGGACCGGCTATAAGCGCCCCTCTCGACGAGGGGGGCCTTGAGATGGACGACGCCGCGATCGTCTGGCCGCGCAAGACGCGCGAGCTGATGAACCACCACATGGACTCGACGGTCTGGAACGACTTTCCGTTCCGCGACGACGACATCGTCGTGGCCACCTACGGCAAGTCGGGCACGACCTGGACGCAGCAGATCGTCGGCCAGCTGGTGTTCGGCGGCGACCCCGACGTCGCCATGAGCGACCTCTCGCCCTGGCTCGACCTGCGCGTGCCGCCGAAGGAGGTGAAGCTCGGCCTGCTCGCCGGCCAGACCCACCGCCGCGTGATCAAGACCCACCTGCCCGTCGACGCCCTGGTGTTCGAGCCCCGGGCGAAATACCTCTACATCGGCCGCGACGGGCGCGACGTGCTGTGGAGCCTGTACAACCACCACAGCCAGGGCAACGCCCTGTGGTACGAGCTGCTGAACGACACCCCCGGCCGCGTCGGCCCGCCGATCGATCCGCCGGACCCGGACATCCGCCGCTATTTCCTGACCTGGCTCGAGAAGGACGGCTTCCCGTTCTGGTCGCTGTGGGACAACGTCGCCAGCTGGTGGGGCGCGCGGGACCTGCCCAACGTCAGGCTCGTGCACTTCAACGACCTGAAGGCCGACCTGCCGGGCCAGATGCGGGCGATCGCCGAATTCCTCGACATCGACGTGCCCGAGGACCGCTGGCCGGCGATCCTGGAGTACTGCTCGTTCGACTGGATGAAGGCCCACGCCGGCCAGGTGGCGCCGCTGGGCGGGGCGATCTTCGACGGCGGCGGCGAGGCCTTCATCAACAAGGGCGTCAACGGCCGCTGGCGCGACGTGCTGACCGCCGACGACGTCGCCCTCTACGAGCGCACCGCCCAGGAGAAGCTCGGCCCCGATTGCGCCCGCTGGCTGGCGAACGGGGGGGCGTAGGGCCGCTCGCGCCCCTTGCTCTTCCGCAGGGCAGGATATGGGCTGTGACAGCCCGCAAGACGTCGAAGGACTTGGCGGGGCGACCTCTGGGCCCCCTTCTCCCCACGCGGGAGAAGGTGTCGCCGTAGGCGACGGATGAGGGGGCCCCCTGGCCTCTCAGCGCTCGCTGAGATCGACTAAGGCGCTGATTCTGCAAATGCCTTGCCGAGCCGCGGGTCAGCTCAACGCCCGGCGCGGGCGGGCCCCCTCAGCCGACGGCTTCGCCGCCACCTTCTCCCGCGTGGGGAGAAGGGACGCCAGAGGTCACCCGGTCCTGTCCTTCAGGCTACCGACGCTCCGCACGCTCTCGGCAGAGAGCCAGGAGCGATCCCCTGCCCCGGAGGGGGACGAGACGTTGCCAGTTTCCCCGGCTTGGCCTCCATATCCGCCTGTCGGGCGGGGAGAGTGCGATGACCGAGGCGGCGCAGGGCGTCGAGGCGCTGGGGTATCGGCAGGAGCTGAAGCGCTCGCTGAGCCTGTTCGACCTCTTGGTCTACGGGCTCGTCTTCATCGCCCCGATCGCGCCCTGGGGGCCGTTCGGCTTCGTGTTCAACGCCAGCCACGGCATGGTGCCCCTGGTCTACGCCGTGGGCCTGGTGGCGATGCTGTTCACCGCCCTCAGCTACATGATGATGGCGCGCGAGTACCCGGTGGCCGGCTCGGTCTACGCCTACGCCGGGCGCGGCATCGGCGAGAGCGCCGGGTTCCTGGCCGGCTGGGCGCTGCTGCTTGACTACCTGCTGCTGCCGACCCTGGTCTACGTCGGCTCGGCGGTGGCGGTGCACGCGGTGTTCCCGAGCCTCTCCAAGCCGGTGATGGTGGTCTGCTTCCTGGTGCTGAACACGGCGGTGAACCTGTTCGGCATCGAATCCACCGCGCGGCTGAACCTCGTCATGCTGGTGCTGCAGATGGTCCTGCTGGCGGCGTTCGCCGTCCTCGGGATGGTCGCCCTCGGCCACGGCGCGGCCGGCGCCCACCTGACCCTGGCGCCGCTGTTCGATCCGGCGAAGGTGACCCCCGGCCTGATCTTCGGCGCCCTGTCGCTGGCGGTGCTGTCGTTCCTGGGCTTCGACGCCATTTCGACCCTGACCGAGGAGGCCAAGGGCGGCGCCCGGGCCGTGGGCCTGGCCACGATCCTTTCGCTGCTGCTGGCGGCGGGCCTGTTCATCGCCCAGACCTATCTGGCCAGCCTGTTCGTCCTCGACCGCAAGTTCTTCACCCCCGGCGACGAGGCCGCCACGGCGTTCCTGATCGTGGCCAAGGTCGTCGGTGGCGAGCCGTTCCGCTATGCGGTCTCGCTGCTGGGAGTGGTGTTCGCCGGGCTCGCCGGCGCCCTGACCGCCCAGGCCTCGACGGCGCGGCTGCTCTATTCCATGGCCCGCGACGGCAAGCTGCCGCGCGCCCTGGCGCACGTGAACGAGAAGCGCCGCTCGCCGGACCGGGCGATCATCGTCACCTTCGTCATCACCCTGGTGCTGGGTCTGGCCCTCGTCAGCCAGCTGCAGCTGCTGGTGTCGATGGTCAACTTCGGCGCCCTGACCGGTTTCCTGGCCCTGCACCTGTCGGTGGTCTGGCGCTTCATGGTCCGGGGGCGCAGCCGCCAGTGGCTGCGCCATCTGGTCGTGCCGGCGGCGGGCTTCGCCATCATCGCCTATGTGCTGGTCAACGCCGAGGCCAACGCCAAGATCGCCGGCCTCGCCTGGCTGGCGGTGGGGATCGTGGTGCTGGCGTTCCTCAAGCTCACCGGCCGGCGCCTGGACCTGCCGCTCGAGGACCAGCCGGGCGTCTAGCCGAGCCGGGCCAGCGTGTGCGGGTCGTCCTCGCCGTCGTAGAACAGACGCAGCGCCTCGCGGAACGGGGCCGGGTCGTCCGCCACCGCCGCGAACAGGGTCAGGCACGAGCGAAACTTCATGTCGTCCGGCGCGCCCAGGATCTCGAGCGCGGTCTTGCCCGCATGGCGGCAGACGGTCCTGGTCAGCTCCACCAGCCGCGGGCCGAGCACCGGATGGGCGAGGTAGGCGCGGGCCTCGTCCGGGCCGCTGATCGCATAGCGCACGGCCATCGGGCTGAAGCCCAGGCCCTCGATCTGCGGAAAGACGAACCACATCCAGTGGCTGGTCTTGCGCCCCGCCTCGAGCTCGGCCCGCACCCGGCCGATCACCGGTTCCTGCGCCTCGACGAACCGCTCCAGGTCGTAAGGATCGTCGCTCACGCCCGCCTCCTTGGTCGCGTAGTGTAGCACCGCCGCGAACGCTGTGGGCGGCCCAACGGCCGTTTTCACCACGAAGGACACGAAGGGACACGAAGGAACACGAAGAAGCCTGTGCTTCCGGCGGCCAGCGAGGTGGCGCCTTTGAAAGCGATCGCGCGCAAGCGCGCCTGATCCCTTCGGGGTGAGACCAGCGCGCGCACGAAGCGCCGACCCCTTCGTGTTCCTTCGTGTCCTTCGTGGTGAAAAGCTGAGTCCGGGGGGCGCCCCAGGCCCGACGGGAGGGCTCGCTTCGCGCTTGCCTCCTTCAAACGCTTGTTTAAAGCTGAACGCCGGTCACCCAAGAGCCCATCGAAACCCCAGGGGAGTTCTCGCACGATGTCTCGCATCAAGTTCGGCGCCTTCCTCGCGCCCCACCATCCGATCGGCGAGCATCCGACGCTCCAGCTGCGCAAGGACCTCGACTTCGCCGAACAGCTCGACAAGCTGGGCTACGACGAGTTCTGGGTCGGCGAGCACCACTCAACGGGCTGGGAGGTGATCGCCTCGCCGGAGCTGTTCCTGGCCGCGGCGGCCGAGCGCACGCACAACATCCGCCTGGGCTCGGGCGTCATCAGCCTGCCCTACCACCACCCGTTCAACGTCGCCCAGCGCATCGTCCAGCTCGACCACATGAGCCGCGGCCGGTTCATTTTCGGCTCGGGCCCGGGCGCCCTGCCGTCCGACGCCTACATGCTGGGCATCGACCCGATGCTGCAGCGCGACCGCCAGGACGAGGCGATCGGCGTGATCAAGCGCCTGCTGAGCGGCGAACGCGTCACGCACGAGAGCGACTGGTTCACCCTGCGCGACGCGCGCCTGCAGCTCTTCCCGCTGCAGGAGGACATGCCGTTCGCGGTCGCCTCTCAGGTCAGCCCGTCGGGCATGACGCTGGCCGGCAAGTACGGCGCCGGCGTGCTCTCGATCGGCTCGATGTCGACCGCGGGCCTCCTGGCCCTGCCGACGCAGTGGGGCTTCGCCGAGGAGTCGGCCGCCAAGCACGGCCAGACGGTGGACCGCAAGAACTGGCGCGTGGTCATGACCTGGCACATCGCCGAGACCCGCGAGCAGGCCCGCAAGGAGGCCGGCGAGGGCCTGATGCGCTGGCACAACGAGTACAACGTCGGCACCCTGATGCGGCCGGGCGCGGTGGCCTATGGCAGCCCCGACGAGGCCGTCGACCAGACCGCCTTAGTCGACGGCGCGGCCTCGGTGATCGGCACGCCGGACGACCTGGTGAAGTCGATCCGCGACCTGCAGAAGATCTCCGGCGGCTTCGGCACGGTGATCGGCTTCGCCCACGACTGGGCCAACCGCGAGGCCACCGCGCGCAGCTGGGACCTGGTCGCCCGCTACGTGATCCCGGAGGTCAACGGCCTCCTGGAAGGCTACCGCACCTCGCGCCAGTACGTGATCGAGCACCGCGAGTCGTTCGAGCGCGCCGGCGCGGCGGTGATGAGCAAGATCATGGCCAACGAGAAGGCGGCCGCGGCCCTGCAGGAAACCATGCGCGCCCGCACCGCCACCACCGGCGGCCACACCCCGGACCTCGAGGCCGAAAAGGCCAAGCAGGAAGCGAAGTAGGCTTCTCTGCAAGCGGACACGATCCCTGGCGGTATCATGTCCCCGTTCTGCGCAGCGGCGCTCGGCCGGGGACATGATGCCGGAGGCATCGTGTCCCCTGTGGCTGGCCTCACCCCCAGTTCAGCTGCCAGGAGACGCCGAAGCGGTCGTTGACCCAGGCGAACAGGTGGGAGAAGCCGTAGGCGGCGAGCGGCATCAGCTCGCCGCCGCCCTGACCCAAGGCGTGGGCGAGGCGGCGGATCTCGTCCTCGCTCTCGCATTCGACGAACAGGGACGAGGCCGGGGTGAAGGTGAAGGCGTGCTTCACCGGGCTGTCGAAGCAGCGCACCGTCTGGCCGGCGACGCGGATCAGCCCTTTCAGCACCTTGCCCTCGGCGCCCGAGCCCGGGCCGTGACGGTCCAGCGCCAGGATCTCGGCCCCCAGCACCTCGGCATAGAAGTTCATCGCCGCCTCGGCCTCTCCCTGGAACATCAGGAACGGGGTGACGCTGCCTACCATGACGGGACTCCTGCGACCTTTGCGCGAGGCGCCAGGATAGCCGGCAATAACCGGACCGAAACCTCCGTTCGCTAGGAAGCGCCCTGAAACGACGACAGGTCGCCAAGGACGAAGGCCGGTGGAAATCGACATCCTGCGCCCGCAGCTGATGCCCCAGGAGATGATCGCTCACTGGCGCGCGCTGCAGGACGCGGACATCGCACTCGACAGCCCGTTCCTGGGACCGCACTGGCCCCAGGCGGTGGAGCGCGCCCAGGCGCCCGAGGACCGCGGCGTGCGCGTGGCGGTGCTGTTCGAGGGCGGGCGCCCGCGCGGCTACATCGCCGTGCGCGCCCAGAGCTTCACCGCCATGGCCGCCGGCGCGCCGCTGTGCGACTACCAGGGCCTCGTCGCCGAGCCCGGCGTCGTGTTCGATCCGCGCCAGCTGGTCCAGGCGCTGGGCGTCGGCCGCTTCGACTTCTCGCACATGCTGGCCGACCAGAACGCCTTCGCCCCCTACGCCCGCGGCTCGGACGTCTCGTGGATCGTCGACGTCGAGGGCGGCTACGACGCCTACGCCGCCCAGCGCCGGGCCGAGGGCGTCACCGCCCTGAAGGACCTCGACAAGAAGCGCCGCAAGGCCGAGCGGGAGGTGGGGCCGGTGGTGTTCGCCGCCCATGCCCACGGCAAGGGCGACTTCGAGCAGCTGTTCGACTGGAAGCGCGCCCAGTATCGCGCCACCGGCCAGACCGATGTCTTCGGCCCGGCCTGGACCATGAAGCTGATGCGCGACCTCTTCGAGCGGCGCGATCCCGACTTCGGCGGGGTGATGTTCACCCTGCACATGGCCGGCAAGCTGGCCGCCGCCCACTTCCACCTGCGCGGGGCCAGGACCATCCACGCCTGGATGATCTCGCACGACGCCGGGTTCGAGCGCTATTCGCCGGGCCTGCTGCTGTTCCAGGACATCCTGCGCTGGATGTCGGACACGCCCTATGTGCGGCTCGACCTCGGCCAGGGCGACTACCGCTTCAAGCGCGAGCTCTCCAACGTGCAGCAGCCGCTGGCGCACGGCTTCGTCGGGGTGCCATCGCCGGCCGCCCTGATGCGCGGCTGCGCCTACGGCGTGCGCCAGGCCGCCGAGTCCCTGCCGCTGGGCCGCATCTCGGCCCTCCCCGGCAAGGCCATGCGCCGCATCGACCTCCTCCGCGGCCTGCGCTGAGCCCGGACGGCGGGCCTGGGCTGGCTGGCCGGACCGCTCCTTTTGGGACCACGAAGCACACGAAGCACACGAAGGGGGCCGGCGCATCCGCCGCCTGTCCTGCCGGCGCTGGATTTCACGATCGAGGGCGCGCAGCGCGCGCTCATTTCGTCAGTGACGGACAGCCGGTGAGGACACGCATGACCCGCCGGCTCCTTCGTGTGCTTGGTGTGCTTCGTGGTGAAAAAAGCTGAGCTTGCGGCCACGGCGGCCTTCGCCGTCGACCCGCCCGCGGCGATCCGAAGCGCCTGCGCCGTTTGCATCGGAGGGGGCCGTTCCGTTAGTTAGGCGCCTTTCCTGCAAAGCCCTTCATCCATGACCCTTCTCCTCGACGACATCCGGGACGCCGCGCGGCGTCTCGAGGGCCACATCGAGCGCACGCCGTGCCGCCGGTCGAAGACGCTGTCGGAGATTACCGGGGCCGACATCTGGGTGAAGTTCGAGAACCTGCAGTTCACCGCCTCGTACAAGGAGCGCGGGGCCCTGAACCGGCTGCTGCAGCTGACCGACGACGAGAAGGCGCGCGGCGTCATCGCCGCCAGCGCCGGCAACCACGCCCAGGGCCTGGCCTACCACGGCCAGAGGCTCGGCATCCCGGTGACCATCGTGATGCCGCGCGGCACCCCGTTCGTGAAGGTGCAGCAGACCCGCGACTTCGGCGCCAACGTGGTCATCGACGGCGACACCTACGATGCGGCCGCCGAGCACGCCCAGAAGCTGCGCGAGGAGCGCGGCCTCGTCTTCGTGCACCCGTTCGACGACTACGACGTCATGGCCGGCCAGGGCACCCTGGCGCTGGAGATGCTCGAGGACGTGCCCGATCTCGACATCCTGCCGGTGCCGATCGGCGGCGGCGGCCTGATCTCGGGCGTGGCCACGGCGGTCAAGGCGCTCAAGCCGAGCGCGCGGGTGATCGGCGTCGAGCCGGCCATGTACCCTTCGTTCACCTCGCGCATGCGCGGCCTGAACGCCCCCTGCGGCGGCCAGACCATCGCCGAGGGCATCGCGGTCAAGGAGGTCGGCAAGCTGACCTACGGCGTCGCCCGGCCGCTGATCGACGACGTGCTGCTGATGGACGAGCCGTTCTTCGAGCGCGCCATCGCCCTCTACTGCAACGTCGAGAAGACCGTCACCGAGGGCGCGGGCGCGGCGGCCCTGGCGGCGGTGCTCGCCTATCCGGAGCGGTTCCGCGGCAAGACCTGCGGCCTCATCATCACCGGCGGCAACATCGATCCGCGGCTTCTGGCCTCGGTGCTGACGCGCGAGCTGGTGCGGGCCCAGCGCCTCGTCTCCCTGCGCATCGTCGGCGACGACCGGCCGGGCCTCTTGGCGACGGTGTCGTCGGTGGTCGGCGGCATGGGGGCCAACATCATCGAGGTGGCGCCCAATCGCCTGG
>DASZQQ010000265.1:0-3783 GCA_035549595.1 Caulobacteraceae bacterium | reverse complement strand
TGAAGCGCGCCGTCGACGAGACCTCCGACAGACGCTCCGAGCTCGGCCGCCGCACGGCCGTGGAGACCACCCTGCCCTGGCGCACCCGCCGCCTGGTCTCGCGCCGGAAGCGCGCGGTCGCCGAGCTGCTGGAGCGGGGGTGATCCTCCCCCGCTAGCGGGGGAGGGGGACCATCCTGCGCAGCAGGATGGTGGAGGGGGCGCAAGGCCGCCTCCCGACGTTCAAACAGCTATCCTGAGAGTGGCGCCGCGGTCGCGGCCGGACGCCCCTTCCACCCCCGGGCCTGCGGCCCGGCGGTCCCCCTTCCCCGCGTCGCGGGGAAGGAGCACAGGCCTCAGCCCTCGTCGCCGCTCTCGGCTTCGGCGCGGTCGGCGGGGCCGGCGGCGCGTTCGGCGATGCGGGCGGACTTACCGCGGCGGTCGCGCAGGTAGTAGAGCTTGGCGCGGCGGACGGCGCCGCGGCGCTTCACCTCGATGGACTCGATCATCGGGCTCATCACCGGGAAGACCCGCTCGACGCCCTCGCCGAAGCTGATCTTGCGGACCGTGAAGTTCTCCTGCAGGCCGCCGCCGGAGCGGGCGATGCAGACGCCTTCGTAGGCCTGGACGCGCTCGCGCTCGCCTTCCTTGATGCGCACGTTCACGCGGACCGTGTCGCCCGGCTGGAACGCGGGGATCTTCTTGCCGGCGAGGAGGCGCTCGGCCTCTTCCTTCTCGAGCTCGGCGATGATGTTGGCCATCTCTTCAAGTCCTTTCGTACTGGGCTTTACTCGCCCTTTGCCTGTTGATTGGCGGCGCGCTTCGCCCAGAGATCCGGACGCCGCTCCCGCGTGACGCTTTCCCGTTGCGCCCGCCGCCACCTGGCCACCTCTGCGTGGTGGCCCGACAGCAGGACCTCGGGGATGTCGAGCCCTTCGAACGTCCGCGGCCTTGTGTACTGCGGATGCTCGAGGAGCCCGTCCTCGAAACTCTCTTCACTCAGACTCTCGGGCTGGCCCAATACGCCGGGAACCAGCCGCACGCACGCCTCGATGGTCACCATGGCCGCCGCCTCGCCGCCGGCGAGCACCGCGTCCCCCACCGAGACTTCCTCGAACCCGCGGGCGTCGATCACCCGCTGGTCCACCCCCTCGAAGCGCCCGCACAGGACCACGAGGCCCGGACCGGTCGCCCACTCCTTGACGCGCGCCTGGGTCAGGGGCCGGCCCCTGGCGCTCATGTACAAAAGCGGCCGCCCCGCGACGTCCACGCTGTCCAGCGCCGCCGCGATCACGTCCGCTCGCATCACCTGCCCCGGTCCGCCCCCAGCGGGGGTGTCGTCGAGGAAGCCGCGCTTATCTTTGGAAAACCCCCGAATGTCCAGTGTTTCCAATCGCCACAGCCCGGCCTCGCGCCAGGCCGTCCCGATCAGCGACACGCCGAGCGGCCCCGGGAAGGCCTCGGGGAACATGGTCAGGACGGTGACGTCGAACGACATGGCGCGCGCTTATAGACCAATGCGGCGCTCAGGCGAGTTTCAGCCCGCACCAGCGCTCGAAATGGCGGTAGTCGCGATCGCGCGCGATCAGCGGCACATCCGCGTCGATGCAGCACTGGGCGATGAGGCTGTCGCCGAGGCGGGCCCGCAGGCCCTTGTCGTACAGCAGGCGTCGGTTGGCGCCGACCCGCTCCCAGAACCCCTCGCCGATCTGCAACATCGGCACGCCGTCCACGAGCGCGGCGATCTGGGCCGGGTCTCCCCGCACCATGACCTCGCTGAGCGTCGGCGGGGCCAGGCAGAATTCCGCCGACTCCAGCGCCCGGGCGATGGCCTCGACGTCATCGCCGGAGCCCCCTTCGAGGAAGGCGATCAGGCTGCTGGAGTCAGCCGCGATCAACGACGTCGCCGCGCTCGTCGAAGTCGCGGTCTTCTCTCAGTTCATCCAGACTGGGCCCGTCGAACCTGATCTTGCCCCGCGCCTCCCGCAGACGCCGGTAGGCGCCCTCGCGCGTGACCTTCTCCAGAGCGATCCGCAGGGTCTCGGTCACGCCGAGGCCGGTCTCGGCAGTCGCCGCATCGAGCAGCTTGGCTGGCACGAAGGCCGTGATCTTCTTCAGTTCGGTCATGCGGCGGATGATGCCATAAGAGGATGCCAGCAACAACCGCTGGTCCGGAATCCGGCTCTTGACCTAGAGTGTGCTCTAGGCGGTTGATTCCGCGACTGGACCTGAAAACGGAGACCAGTCCCATGACCGCGACCATCGACATCACCGCCCGCAACCGCGCCATCGTCACCGAGGCCTTCGAGGGCCTGGCGCGCGGCGACACCCGCGCCTACGCCGCCGCCATGGCCGAGGACTTCACCTGGCGGCCGATGGGGTCGGGGGCCTGGGGCAAGGTCTACGAAGGCCGCAAGGCGGTGCGCGAGCAGCTGTTCGGCCCGCTCTTCGCCCAGTACGAGCCGGGCAGCCAGGCGACGCTCCCGGTCAACATCTTCGCCGACGGCGACCACGTCGTGGTGGAGGCGCAGGGGCAGGCGCGGATGAAGGACGGCAGGCGCTACGACAACCGCTACTGCTTCGTGATCACGCTGAAGGACGGCAAGATGACCGAGGTGCGCGAATACCTCGACACCCTCCTCAGCGAGACCACCCTGGACGCCTCGGTGCTGTGACCAAGCCCCCGCCCGCCACGCTGCGCATCGGCGCCCTCGCCCGTCTCAGCGGCCAGAGCGTGCACGCGATCCGCTGGTACGAGGCGCAGGGGCTGATCCCCGGCGTCGAGCGCGACCGCGGCGGGCGGCGGACCTACGTGGCCGACCACGTCGAGCACCTGCGCTTCCTCGACCGGCTGCGCATCACCGGCATGACCATCGCCGAGATGCGTCGCTACTGCGAGCTCTCCATGCGCGGCTGGCGCACCCTGCCCGAGCGCCAGGCCCTGCTGCGCGAGCACCGCCGCCGCGTCGAGGCCGAGATCGCCGACCTTCACGCCGCGCTCGACATGATCGACGCCAAGGTCGCCTGGTACGGCGAGTGGGCCGAGAACCGCAAGCGCCCCCCGCCCCTGCCCGAGCCGCCGCCCCGCCGCCGCGGGCGAAGGCCAACCATCGCCTGACGCCTCACCGGCCGTGGCAATCGGCGGGATACGGATGCTCCACGAACATCATCACGTGCGGCGGGTCTGTGCTCGCCTCGCTAGGGCCGCAAGAGCCCGTCGCCGACGTTCGGGACCCGGCGCGCAATGCGGCCGCCGCAGTCGACGGAGCGCGTCGGCAGACGCCGCCAGACGCCGAAGCGATTTTCGACCACGGCGGCGTCGCAGTTCAGTCCGCCTGGCGAAGGCCATGCCCCGGCGACGATGGCGTATCGGCCGTCGGCCGAGAAGTACGGGCGCTCGAAGCCATAGGCCGTGTCGGCTCCGCTGCTGGTCTCGCGGCGAGGAGAAGGCCGGGTCCACTCGGGGCCCCTCCAGGGGCCGCGGTTGCCAGGGCCGCAAGGCAGGGGCCGTGGGCCCGCGGGCAGCGCCATGAAGGTGTCGATCATCGCCTTCAGCTGCGGATCCGACGCCAGTAGCACGGAGTTCTCGCGGGCCCATGCCGGATCCAGCGACGAGTGCAGAGCGGCGGGGCGATACCAGCCAGACCCCAGAAGGACGTGGCCTTGCTCGTCCGGAATGCGCACGTACGCCGCGACGAACCGGCAGGTGAGATCGTCGGGCTCGTAGTGCGGTGCGCTCTGACGGCTTGCCCTCGGCGCGCAGCCACACGCGGCCAGCGCGACCAGTGCTGCGACGGTTCTGGCG
>DASZQQ010000264.1:0-5010 GCA_035549595.1 Caulobacteraceae bacterium | reverse complement strand
AGCCGCCGCATCGCCTCGACCGCCGCGTCCTCGTAGCGCGGCGAGGCCGACAGCAGCTTCAGCGTCCGCGCCTCGCCATGCGGATCGATTGCGATGACGTCGGTGAAGGTCCCGCCGCGATCGATGAAGAAGCTCCAGCGGGGATCGGCGGCGGCGATGGTCGTGGCTCCGGCGTGAGAGGGCCCTTCTAGACGTCCGGAGGGACGCTGGGGAGGCCCTGGCCATGGCCGGAGGGCCGCTCTAGGCTTGCGCCATGAAGCGCGCTCAACTCGGCCGGACGGGCCTCTCCGTCTCCCGCCTGTGCCTCGGCACCATGACCTTCGGCCTGCAGTGCGACGAGGCGCAGAGCCATGCGATCCTCGACGCCGCCGCCGAGGGCGGGATCGATTTCATCGACACCGCCGACGTCTATCCGCTGGGCGGGGACGCCAGGACGGTCGGGCGGACCGAGGAGATCGTCGGCGGCTGGCTGGCCGGCAAGCGCGACGAGTTCATCGTCGCCACCAAGTGCGTCGGCCGAACCGGCCGCAAGGCCTGGAACCAGGGCATGTCGCGCAAGCACATCCTGGACGCCATCGACGCCTCGCTGAAGCGCCTGCGCACCGACTACGTCGATCTCTACCAGCTGCACGGCTACGACCCGTCGACGCCCATCGACGAGGCGCTGGAGGCCCTCGACGCCATCGTGCGCGCGGGCAAGGCGCGCTACGTCGGCCTCTCCAACTGGCCGGCGTACAAGGTCGCGCGGGCTGTCGGGCGGAGCGAGATCAAGGGCCTCACGCCCATCGCCAGCCTGCAGCCGCGCTACAACCTGCTGTTCCGGCCCTTCGAGCGCGACCTCCTGCCCCTCGCCGCGGAGGAGGGGATCGGCGTCATCCCGTACAATCCGCTGGCCGGCGGCCTCCTGACCGGCAAGCACGCCAAGGGGTCGCCGCCGGAGGGCACTCGGTTCACCCTCGGCACGGCCGGCGCCCGCTACCAGGAGCGCTACTGGCACGACCGCGAGTTCGAGACCGTCGAGCAGCTGCGAAAGCTCGGCAACGAGGCCGGCATGAGCATGGCCACCATGGCCGTCGCCTGGGTTCTGGCCAACAAGGCGATCACCGCCCCGATCGTCGGGGCCAGCAAGCCCGAGCAGCTGGCCGACAGCCTGGCCGCCGCCGACGCCACCCTTCCGGCCGACCTGAAGGCCAAGCTCGACGACCTCACCCACGACTGGCGCGCCATGGACGCCGACCGCTGACGCATGGACGCGCGCACGTTCGACCGCCGCCGGTTCCTGGCCGCCTCGACGGTCGGCCTCGCCGCGTCGGGGCCGCTGGCCGGCTGCGTCAGCGTCGACGCGCGCGGCGGGGCGATCACCAGGGTGTCGGGCCTGCCCGACAACCTGCCGCCGGACGGGCGCAACCTGCCGCGCGTGCGCGTCTCGGCCGACCGCGAGATCCGCACCGTGGTCGGCCTGCGGCCCTACCGCCCGTCGGGCTTCCGCGTGGAGCGCGAGCAACTGGGCGACACGGCCGTGGTGCACAACTACGGCCACGGCGGCGGCGGGATCACGCTCAGCTGGGGCACGTCGAAGCTGGCGGTCGACCTCGGCCTGCCCGGGCATTCGGGACCGGTGGCGGTGCTGGGCGCCGGGGTCGTCGGCCTCTCGACGGCGCGCCTCGCGCAGGAGGCTGGCTTCGACGTGACGATCTACGCCAAGGCCCTGCCGCCGGAGACGACCTCGAACATCGCGGGCGGCCAATGGCTGCCGAGCTGGGTCTACGACGACGACGCGCCGCTGACGCCGACGTTCCGGGCCCAGTACGTCGCCGCCTGCCGCTACGCCTACAGCCGCTACCAGATCCTGACGGCGCCGCGCTACGGCATGCGCTGGATGCGCAACTACGTGATTTCGCGCCGGCCGTTTTCCCCGGCGGCCCCGCGCCGCGAGGGACCGCTCAGCCTCACTGACGAGGTTCGCCGGCTCGAGCCCGAGCGGCATGTGCTGCCGGACGCGGAGAACCCGTTCGGCATCGGCCACGCGGTGCAGTTCGACGGCATGATCGTCGAGCCGCCGATCTACCTGGAGGCCCTGCTCGAGGACGTGCGCTGGGCGGGCGGCAAGGTCGTGGTCCGCGAGCTGAAGAGCCGGCAGGAGGTCCAGGCCCTGCCGCAGAAGCTGGTGTTCAACTGCACGGGGCTGGGCGCCAGGGCCCTGTTCGGCGACGCCGAACTGACGCCGGTGCGCGGCCAGCTGACCTTCCTGCTGCCGCAGCCGGAGGTCACCTACGCGACCGGCTTCGAGGACACCTACATGTTCTCGCGCCGCGACGGGATCCTGCTGGGCGGCACGCACGACGTCGGCGACTGGAGCCTGGAGCCGCGCGAGGACCAGAAGGCGGCCATCCTCGCCGCCCAGGCCGAACTCTTCGGCTCGATGCGGACCTGGTGAAGGGCGATGCCGTCGCGGCGGACCCTGGTCCTGGGCGCGCTGTCGGCCGGACTGGAGCCTGCCCTCGGCGCGGCCCGCAGCGCGTGCCGGGTCGAGCCGTTCGAGGGCGACAGGTTCGTGGTCTGCCCGTACGATCCGCAGACGGACGATCTTCGGCTGGCCTGGCGCGGCCCCGGCGGCGCGCCGCTAGGATCGCTGAAGGCGCTGGAGGCGTCGCTCGGCGCCGACGCCCGGCGTGTCCGCTTCGCCATGAACGCCGGCATGTACGATCCCGCGCGGCGGCCGGTCGGCCTCTTCGTGGCCGAGGGCCGGACGCTGCGGCCGCTCGACCGGCATGACGGGGCGGGCAACTTCTACCTGAAGCCGAACGGGGTCTTCTGGACCGGGGCCGACGGCGCGCCGCACGTCACCAAGACCGAGGCCTTCGCGACCTCGGCGGCCGAGCCGCGGTGGGCGACCCAGTCCGGGCCGCTGCTGGTGCGGGACGGCCGGCTGCACCCGAGGATCTCGGCGAACGGGACGTCGCTGGCCGTGCGCAACGCGGTGGGCGTGAAGCCGGGAGAGGCGCTGTTCGTGATCAGCCAGGGCAAGGTCTCGTTCGGCCGCCTGGCGCGGTTCCTGCGCGACGGCCTCGGCTGCCCGGACGCGCTCTATCTCGACGGGTCGGTTTCCAGCCTCTGGGCGCCGGGCCTGCGCCGCCAGGACCGGCGCCAGGACCTGGGGACCTTCGTCGTGGTGCTGGAGCG
Source organism: Caulobacteraceae bacterium (assembly GCA_035549595.1). Lineage (GTDB taxonomy): Bacteria > Pseudomonadota > Alphaproteobacteria > Caulobacterales > Caulobacteraceae > Acaudatibacter. The sequence goes on along the minus strand of DASZQQ010000264.1, from coordinate 1,827 downwards.
TGGGCCGGTCGCATGATCCTCGCCGCAGCGGGCTACGTGCCCCATCTCTGACTGGAGGGGACACGTTCTGGCGGAACATGTCCCCGGCAAGCTCAGATCTGCCGCGCGCGGCCTTCCCAGTAGCGGGCGCGGACCTTGCCGCGCAGGATCTTGCCGGCGGCGCTGCGCGGCAGCTCGGGGTCGAAGTCGAGCCCGCGGGGAACCTTGAACTTCGCCAGCGAGCCGGCCGCGTGCGCCAGGATCTCGGCCTTCAGCGCCTCGCTGGGCGTGACCCCTGGCTTCAGCTGGATCACCGCGCGCACCTCCTCGCCCCACTCCGGATGGGGCGCGCCGACTGTGCAGCTGTCCTCGACCGCCGGATGCTCGATCAGGGCGTTGTCGATCTCCTGGGGATAGATGTTGACGCCGCCGGCGATGATCGTCTCGGCGCTGCGCCCGGTCAGGAACAGGTAGTCGTCCTCGTCCAGGTAGCCGACGTCGCCGAGGGTGAAGTAGCCGTCGCGCCGGTTGGCCTCGGTCTTGGCCGGGTCCTTGAAGTACTCGAAGCCGCCCTGAACCGAGAGGGCCATGTAGATCGTCCCGGCGACGCCGACGGGGCAGTCGTTGCCCTCGTCGTCCAGGATCCGCGCCGCGTCCGGGTGCGGGCGGCGCCCGACGCTGCCGGGCTTGCTCAACCATTCGTGCGAGTCGATGCGGAAGCCCGCGCCGCCCTCGGACCCGGCGTAGTACTCGCTGAGCTTGGGCCCCACCCAGTCGATCATCGCCTTCTTGACCTCGGGCGGACAGGGGGCGGCGCCATGGGTGATGGTCCGCAGCGACGACAGGTCGTAGCGCGCCTTGACCTCGTCAGGCAGCGCCAGCAGCCGCTGGAACATGATCGCGACGAAGTGGCCGCGGGTGACCCGCCGCTCGTCGATCGTCTTCAGGACCAGCTCGGAGTCCCACTTGTCCATCAGCACCGTGCCGACGCCGTTCATCAGGGGGCGGCGGATGTCGCCCAGCAGCGGCGCGGCGTGGTAGGCAGGCCCCGTGCACATGTGCAGGTCGCTGCTCTGGTCGTAGGCGGGATCGAACGCCAGGCTCGGCGGCTGCGGCTTGAAGACGCCCTTGGGCCGGCCCGTGGTGCCGGAGGTGTAGAGCATGGTGATCCCGGCGACGGGACGTTCGACGTCGCCCCCATCGAAGGCCGCCTGGATGTCGTCGTAGGTCTCGAAGCCGGGGATCTCGCCGCCGATCGCCACCTTGACCGCCAGCTCCGGACAGGCCGCCGCCACCGCCTCCATGCCCGCGACCCGCACGTCCGCGAACAGCGCCCGGGCCTCGCAGTTGCCGACGACATAGGCGATCTCGTCGGGCGTCAGATGCCAGTTCACCGGCGTCAGGCGAAGCCCTATGCGCAGGGCGCCGGACAGGACCTCGGCGAACTCGACCCGGTTCGAGCAGACCAGGGCGACGGCGTCGCCCGGCTTCAGGCCGGCCTCGCGCAGCCGGCGGGCGACCCGGTTGGCCGCCGCGTTCAGCTCGGCGAAGCTCCGCGTCCGTCCCTGGGCCTCGATCACCGCGGGCCGGTCGGGCTGCAGCCGCGCCCACAGGGCGTGGGCCATGCCCACGGCGTTGGCGGCGTTGACGCGGTCGGCAAGGCCGGCGTCGGTCCGGACGGCGGTGTCGGTCATGGCGTTCCACCCTGGCGTTTTGCGCCAGCCTGACTCCGCTTTGCGGCCGCACCAACGGTTTTCCGCCAGGGAAGGGTGCGCGCCGTGCGACCGCTGGCCGCGCATCGCCGAAGCCCTGGGGGCGCCTATCTAGAGACCGCCGCGGCGGCGAGCG
>DASZQQ010000263.1:0-2617 GCA_035549595.1 Caulobacteraceae bacterium | reverse complement strand
CTCGAGGCAGATCTGGTGGGCCGATTTGTCGACGAAGCGGCCCACCTTGGCCTCGATCGAGGGGCAATAGCGTGGACCGCGGCCGCTGACCCGGCCGCCGTAGACAGCCGACTCTCCGAGCCGCTCGGCGATCAGCCGGTGGGTGGCCTCCGACACCGAGGTCGAGATCCCGTTCGGATAGACGGTGGGATCGTCGAGGCCTTCCGGCTCCAGGAAGATCTGGTGGCTGGTGCGGTCGGCGAAACGCACCACCTTGTCCTCGATCGACGGGCAGTAGCGCGGACCGACCCCGGTGACCTTGCCGCCATAGACGGCGGACTCGCCCAGCCGCTCGGCGATGATGCGGTGGGTCTCTGCGGTGGTGGCGGTGACGCCGCATTGCACCTGCGGCGTCGTGATCGCGTCGGTGAGGAACGAGAACGGCGTCGGCGGGTCGTCGCCGGGCTGCATCTCCAGGCCCGCCCAGTCGATGGTGCGCCCGTCCAGGCGCGCCGGCGTGCCGGTCTTGAGCCGGCCCATGGCGAGGCCGAGGCCGTAGAGCCGGTCGGCAAGGCCGATCGCCGGGGCGTCTCCGACCCGGCCGGCGGGGATGCGCTCGTCGCCGCGATGGATGACGCCCTTCAGGAAGGTGCCTGTGGTCAGGACCACCGCCCCGGCGCGGTAGACCTCGCCGCTGGCGCCGACGACGCCGGCCACGCGGCCGTGTTCGACGACAAGGTCCTCGACGGCGTCGGCCCTCAGCGTCAGGTTGGCTTGCGCCTCCAGCGCCGAACGCATCGCGTTGCGATAGAGCTTGCGGTCGATTTGGGCGCGGGGGCCGCGCACGGCCGGGCCCTTGGAGCGGTTCAACAGGCGGAACTGGATGCCGGCCTCGTCCGCGAGCCGGCCCATCAGCCCGTCCAGGGCGTCGATCTCGCGCACGAGATGGCCTTTGCCCAGGCCGCCGATGGCCGGGTTGCAGGACATCTCGCCGATGGTCTCGAGCTTGTGCGTGATCAGCAGGGTGGCGGCGCCCAGGCGCGCGGCCGCCGCCGCGGCCTCGCAGCCGGCGTGGCCGCCGCCGATCACGATCACGTCCCAGACCTTGGTCAAAACCCGCGCACCGAACAGCAAAGCCCCGGCGGACGGCAGGGGCGCGCTCCTCATATAGGAACCCCGCCCGACGGTCGAGGCGACGAGGTGTTTCACGTGAAACGGGGGGAGGGCGTTCTCTTCCCCCCTTGGGGGAAGTGGATCGGCGCGAAGCGCTGAGACGATGGGGGCGCCAGCGGAGTACAGGCTTCGGCGCCGAGCTGGAGCCCCCTCCACCGCCTTCGGCGGTCCCCCTCCCCCAGATGGGGGTAGGAGAGGGGCCGCTGTTTCACGTGAAACACGCGGGGCTACTTGCCGATGCAGAAGCTCGCGAAGATCACATCGAGCACGTCTTCGGCGCCGATGCGGCCCGTGACGCGGCCGAGGCTGCGAGCGGCGAGGCGGACGTCTTCCGCGGCCAGTTCCGGGGCCTCGAGGGTCTCCAGGGCCCGCGCCAGGTGAGAGCGCGCCTCTTCCAGGAGCCCGCGGTGGCGCAGGCGGGTCACGGCCGGGAAGTCGCCGCCGCCGAGATCGGCCACCACGCGGGCCTCGATCCGGGCGCGCAGGGCTGCGGCGCCGTCCGCGGCCAGCAGCGAAAGGTTCAGACGTTCCAGGCCAGGGGTCGACGCCTGGGCCGCGGCCGCATCGGTTCCCGCCGGCAGATCGGCCTTGTTCAACACCATAAGGTCGCCCAGCCGCGCGAGGTCCGCCGCCTGGCGCCAGGCGCCGTCGGAAGCGGCGGCGTCCACCAGCCACAGGCGCAGGTCCGCACCCTCGGCCCAGGCCCGGGCGCGGCGCACCCCTTCGGCCTCGACGGGGTCGGCGGTCTCGCGCACACCGGCCATGTCGGCCAGCAGCACGCGATAGCCGGCGACGACGATCGGGACCTCGATGACGTCCCGGGTGGCGCCGGGAATGGCCGTGACGATGGCTGCGTCCCGTTCGGCGAGGGCGTTCAGCAGGCTGCTCTTGCCCGCGTTCGGCGCGCCGACGATGGCGATGCGGTAGCCGTCGCGCACCTTGCGTCCGCGCGCCTCGTGCGCCAGGGCCGCGTCGAGGTCGGCCAGCAGATCCTCGAGCGGCGCGCGGGCCCGGTCCGCGACATCGGCCGGCACCTCCTCGTCGGGAAAGTCCACCGCCGCCTCGAGCTGCGCCAGGGCCTCGATCAAGGTTCGGCGCCAGGCCTCGTACCGTTGGCCTAACGCGCCTTCGAGCTGGCCGATCGCCTGGCGCGCCTGGGCGGCGGTCTCCGCGTCGATCAGGTCGGCGACGCCCTCGGCCTGGTCGAGGCCCAGGCGGCCGTTCTCGAACGCCCGGCGCGTGAATTCGCCCGCCGCCGCGAGCCGCAGGCCGAGCGCCGCCAGCGCCTCGCTCAAGGCCCCGACCACGGCCGGTCCGCCGTGCACGTGAAACTCGGCGCTGTCCTCGCCGGTGTAGCTGGCCGGTCCCGGCAGCCAAAGCACGAGAGCGTGGTCGATGACGGTTCCGTCGGCCGCGCGCAAGGTCCGCAGCGAGGCGCGGCGCGGCGCCGGCGCGCGGCCCGCCA
>DASZQQ010000262.1:0-3390 GCA_035549595.1 Caulobacteraceae bacterium | reverse complement strand
ATGGTCCAGACCGAGGACGCCAGCGGCTACGGGGCGATGAATCCGCCGCGGCGGGCCGGGCCCAGCGAGGCGGCGCGGCGTGGGGCCGTCGCCTACCTGGTCCGCTCGCTGGCCACCGGCGAGAGCCGCGCGCCGCACACCGGGGCCCTGAACTACCAGGCCGACGCGCCGAAGATCCCGGCAGCGGCGCTCTCGGTGGTCGACGCCGAGCTGCTGGAGCGCATGGCCGCGCACGGCGAGCCGGTCCGCATCCGCCTCAGGCTCGCCTCGACCAGCGGGCCGGCGACGGCCTGGAACGTGGTCGGCGACATCCCCGGGACAGGGAGCGAGATGATCGTGGTCGGCGGGCACCTGGACTCCTGGGACCCGGGCCAGGGGGCCATAGACGACGGCGCCGGCATGGCGATCACGGTCGCCGCCGCGCGCCTCGCGGGCGCCCAGGCGCGGCCGGCCCGGACGTTGCGGGTGGTGCTCTACGGCGCCGAGGAGCCCGAGTTCAGCCAGCTGGCCAGCGAGGCCTACGCCGCCGCCCACGGCGCCGAGGCGCCGCGCGTCGCGGCCGTCGGCGAGAGCGACGCCGGGGCCGACCGCGTCTGGAGCCTGCAGCTGCCGTCCGGCGCCTTGGCCAAGCCGGAGATGAAGACCCTGGCCGCGGTGCTGGCGCCGCTGGCGATCAACGTCTCGCCGCAGGCCGCGGCCGGCAGCGGCTCGGACACGGAAGCCATGGTCAAGCTGGGGGCGCCGCCGGTCTCCTTCCGCCAGGACGCCAGCCGCTACTTCGACTGGCACCACTCGGCCGAGGACACCCTCGACAAGGTCGACCGCGCGCAGCTGAACCAGAACGTCGCCGCCTGGGCGGCCTTGCTCTACATCGTCGCCAACTCGGCGGTGGACCTGCATCCGGCGCCGGCGGCTGCGGCCGCACCTGCGCGCTGACGCGTCAGGCCGAGATGTTCAGCCTCGCGCCCGGGGCCGAAGCCGCGGCGAAGGTCTGGGCGGCGGCGTCCACCGGCGGCAGGGCGTCGCTGGCCGACCCCACGGCGCCGGCCTTGGCCAGGGCGCCGCTCAGCTTGAACGCCGGGCCATGGTCGGCCTTGGCCTGGGCCGGATCGTAGGCGGGGCTGCGCGGATCGTCCTTGGGCTTGGCCGGATCGACGCCGCGCTTGGCCAGTTCGACGTCCGAGCAGTTGCGGCAGACGTAGCCGTTGACGATTTCCATCGACATCGTGCGCGGTCCTTCTGGGCCCGGTTACAGGATCGCAACGGGGCCTTAACAGGGCCTTTAGTTTCGGTCACAAGCCTGCCCGCGTCTTCGGGAGATCCCATGAGCCTGCCCTTGTCCGGTCACCACGTCGCCGTCCTGATGGGCGGCCTTTCCCCCGAGCGGGAGGTGAGCCTCGTCTCCGGCGCGGCCTGCGCCGACGCCCTGGAGCGCCTGGGCGCCAAGGTCAGCCGCGTCGACGCCGGGCGCGACATCGCCCAGGTGCTGACGGCCCTGAAGCCGGACGTCTGCTTCAACGCCCTGCACGGCGAATGGGGCGAGGACGGCTGCGTCCAGGGCGTGCTCGAGACCCTCGCGATTCCCTACACCCACTCGGGGGTGCTGGCCTCGGCGCTGGCCATGGACAAGGTCAAGGCCAAGGCGGTGATGGCCGCGGCCGGCGTGAAGGTGCCCGGCGGCGGGCTGTTTTCCCGCCAGGATGTCGCGCGCGACCATGTGATGCAGCCCCCCTATGTGGTGAAGCCCAACGCCCAGGGCTCGTCGGTGGGCGTGCTGCTGGTGTTCGAGGGCGCCAACGGACCGCCCAAGGAGGTGCTGGCGCAGAGCTGGACCTACGGCGAGGAGGTCCTCGTCGAGCCCTATGTCCGCGGCCACGAACTGGCCGTGGCGGTCATGGGAGACAAGGCGTTGACGGTGACCGAGATCGTCCCGCGAACCGGCTTCTACGACTACGAGGCGAAGTACGGGGAAGGGGGCTCGGAGCACGTGCTGCCGGCCCGGATTCCCGACGCCGTGGCCGAGCGCTGCAGGGCGATGGCGGTGGCCGCGCATACCGCTCTTGGTTGTCGTGGCGTTACGCGCGCCGACTTCCGTTATGACGACATTAACGACCTTCTGGTCCTTCTGGAGGTGAACACCCAGCCCGGCATGACGCCCACCTCCCTCGCTCCGGAGCAAGCCGCCTATCTCGGGATCGGGTTCGACGACCTAGTGCTCTGGATCACGGAGGACGCGTATGCCCGCGGTGGTGCGGGGGGCGGGGCGGCAGAACGCTCCGTCTCGGACCAAAAGGTCCCCTAGTCCCGCAAACCCCAAGCGCGCCGCTGCGGCGGCGCCGGGGGTGTCGAAGCTGCATGCCGCCCAGGGCGCCGGCCTCTCTCCGACCCTGGCCCTGGCCGGAACCGCCCTGGTGGTGGTCGCCGGCCTCGCCGTGGCGCTGGCCACCGGCGGCCGCGCCCAGAAGATCGCCGACGCCACGACCACGGGCTTCGAGAGCCAGCTCGCCCACGCCGGCCTTCGCCTGCGCGCCGTGCACCTGCAGGGCGCCTCCAAGCCGGCCGAGGCCGAGATCCTGCCGGCGGCCGGCGTCGGCCGCGACCAGCCGCTGGTCGGCCTCGATCTGGCCGCCATCCGCGACCGGGTCGAGCACGTCGGCTGGGTGAAGTCGGCCAAGGTCATCCGGCTGTGGCCCGACACGCTCGTGATCGCGGTCGAGGAGCGCAAGCTGCTCGCCGTCTGGGAACACGCGGGCCATGCGACGGTGATCGACGCGGAGGGCCATGTGGTCACCGAGGCCGACCCCGGCCGCTTCGCCTCGCTTCCCCTGGTGGTCGGCGAGGGGGCCGACCAGGCCGCGGCGGCGATCCTGCCGGTGCTGGCGCGCCATCCGCGCGTCGCCCAGCGGGTCGAGGCCCTGGTGCGGGTGGACGACCGGCGGTGGGACCTGAGGCTCAAGGACGGCGGCCTGATCCAGCTGCCGGCCACGGGCGAGGATGAGGCGCTGATCCGCCTCGGCCAGCTGGAAGACAAGTCGAGGATCCTGGAACTCGGGCTCGCGCGCATCGATCTGCGCGACCCCGAAATGGTGGCGGTGCGGCCGAGGGCAACGGCCGCGCCCGTGGTGTCGGATGGGGTGTAGATGAAGCTGGGGCTGTTGGAGCGCAAGGCGCCGTCGGCGCAGGCCGAGCGCCGGGACAATCGCGACGGGTTGAAGGCGGCGCTGGGCCGCTCGCCGGTCGTTGCGGCGGTGGACCTTGGCGCGTCCAAGGTCGCCTGCTTCATCATGAAGCCGGACGGCGTGAAGAAGGAACAGCGCTCGCTGACCGTGAACGGCGTCGGTTACGTCCAGTCGCGCGGCGTGCGCGCGGGGGTGATCGTCGACGTGGCCG
>DASZQQ010000261.1:0-9856 GCA_035549595.1 Caulobacteraceae bacterium | reverse complement strand
TCGATGTTGGCCGCGTGGCCGGCGTTCGGGATCACCACCTTGGCGCAGCCCGGGATCTTGGCGGCCATGTAGTCCGAGGCGGCCAGGAACGGCGTGTCGTCGGCGCCGACGACCACGATCGAGGGCACGGCGATGTCGGGCAGGGAGTTGATCACGCGGGCGTCGCGCTGGGTCAGCATGCCGCGCGCGGCGCGGGCCAGGCCTGTGGCGTCGCGGTGGTGGGCGGTGCGGCGCTCCGCGCTTCCGCTGGCGAGGAGGCCAAGACCGTCCTTCTCGTAGCGCTCGGCGGTCTTCAGGGCGTTGGCGTTCCAGCCGTCGCGCGGCTCGTCCTTCTTGTAGCCGGGGCCGGTGTCGATGATCAGCAGCGCGCGGGTCCGCTCCGGGTGCTTCAGGTGGAAGGCGAGGCTCATGTAGCCGCCCAGCGACAGGCCGCCGATCACCGCGCTCTTCGCGCCCACCGCGTCGAGGATGGCGGCCATGTCGGCCACCGTGGCCTCCTCGGAATACTGCGACTGGTCCTCGGGATAGTCCGACTGGCCGTGGCCGCGCATGTCCCAGGTGACCACCTGGTAGTGCGGCTCCAGCACGCCGATCTGGCCCTTCCACATCTGCGACGTCGCCGAATAGCCGTGCGTCAGCAGCACGGTCGGGCCCTCGCCGTGGACCTCGTAGTAGATGTTGACGCCGTCCCGGTTCAGCCTGGGCATCTGGAGTTCCTCCGCCATCGAGCGGGCGTCTTCGGAGGGCGCCCTTGCGTTCACTCTAGCGACGCGGGGTGGCCCGACAACCCGCGCCCTGCTGTTCCCCCACGCATGTGGGGGAAGAGTATTCGTGCCGAACTCGGGGTGGCGCGCCGGTCTGCTACGCCCCGATGAACTTGCCCGGCCGGCGTTCGTTGACCGAGCGGACGCCCTCGGCGAAGTCCTTGGTCTCGCGCAGCCAGGTCTGTTCGACCAGCTCGTGGTCGGTCTGGGCCTTCACCGCGGCGGCGAGGTCGTGGCGGAAGGTCTTGCGCGTCGCCTGCACCGCCAGCGGCGCGTTCTCGGCGATCTCGTTCGCCAGGGCCAGGGCGGTTTCCCGGAGCTTCTCGGCCGGAACGACTTCGTCCACCAGGCCCCAGGCGAGCGCCTCCTCGGCCTTCACGCGGCGGCCGGTCAGGCACATCAGAAGCGCCTTCTGCTCGCCGACCACGCGCGGCAGGGTGTGGGTGATGCCGAAGCCCGGGTGGAAGCCCAGCTTGACGAAGTTCGACGCGAACCTGGCCTCCGGCGAGGCGACGCGGAAGTCGCCGACGAGCGCAAGGCCCAGGCCCGCGCCCACCGCCGCGCCCTGCACGGCCATCACGATCGGCTTCTTCACCGAGAACAGCCGCACGGCCTCGTGGTAGAGCGGGTTGATCCCCTGCATGCCGCTCCCGCCGATGCCGGTCGGGGAGGCGAGGTCCGCGCCGGCGCAGAACACCTTGCCGGCCGAGCAGACCACGCTGGCGCGCAGGTCGGCCTCGGCGTCGGCGTCGTGCAGGGCGTCGGCCAGAGAGCGCATCAGCTCGACGCTGACGAAGTTGTTCGGCGGCCGGTCGAACTCGAGCACCACGACGTGGCCTTCGATGCGGGCGGAGACGTCTCCGTACTGGGTCTTCATCATGTCAGTTCGTCCTGGGTGAAGGCGGCCCGGACAGGTACCCCGGGCAGGAAGGAAAGGGCGGGGGCGCCGGGCCCGCGCCAGATCGCGCAGACCACGGCGACGATGACGGCGCCCTCGGCGGCGAGATGCTCGGCCGCCTGGGCGATGGCGCCGCCGGTGGAGATCACGTCCTCGACCATGACCAGGCGGCGGCCTTTGACGTCCGCGCCCTCGACGGCGCGGCAGGTGCCGTAGGTCTTGGCCTCCTTGCGCACGAAGGCGGCGGGCAGGCCGCTTTCCAGCGCCATGGCCGTGGCGATCGGCACGCCGCCGAGCTCCAGGCCGGCCAGCAGCTCGGCCTCCGGAGGCAGCAGCGCCACCATGCGGCCGGCGATGCGGCGCAGCAGCGCCGGGTCGGCCTCGAAGCGGTACTTGTCGAAATAGGTGTCGGCCACCTGGCCCGAGCGCAGCACGAAGCGCCCCGTCAGCCGCGCGGCGGCGACGACGTCCTTCGCGAGGGCGGGGTCGGTGGCCAGGCTCAACGGCGGGTTCCGAGCAGGTTGCGGGCGACGACCCACTTATGCACCTCGGTGGGGCCGTCGTAGATGCGCATGGTGCGGATCTTGGACGCCATCAGCTGCAGCGGCATCTCCTTGGTCATGCCCATGGCGCCGAAGGTCTGCATGGCGCGGTCGACGACCTCCCAGGCCATCTCGGTGGCGTAGGCCTTGATCATCGAGATCTCCTGGCGCACGTCGCGGCCCTGGTCCAGCTTCCAGGCGCAGTCGTAGGTCATCAGGCGGCAGGCGTGGATGCGCGTGGCCGCGTCGGCCACCCACCACTGGATCGCCTGGCGCTCGGAGAGCGGCAGGCCGAAGGTCTTCCGCTGCGGGGCGTACTCGCAGATCATCTCCAGCGCCCGCTGCGCCATGCCGATCGACCAGGCGGCCATCTGCACGCGCCGGGTGCCGAGGCGCAGCTGCATCGGCGCGAAGCCGTTGCCCTCGGTCCCGAGCAGCTTCCAGCCCTCGACGCGGCAGTCCTCCAGCGCCACCTCGTAGGTCGCCGCTCCGCCGATCATCGGGATGCGGCGCAGGACGTTGAAGCCGGGCGTGCCCTTGTCGACGAGGAAGGCGCTGATGCCGCCGCGGGCGCGCTTTTCCTTGTCGGTCACGGCCATCAGGATGGTGAAGTCGGCCTCGGCGGCTCGACTGATCCAGATCTTGCGCCCGTTGATCACCCAGTCGTCGCCGTCGCGCTCGGCCCGCGTGATCATGCCGGCCGGGTCGCCGCCGGCGCCGGGCTCGGAGATGCCGATCGCCGAGATCGTCTCGCCGCGGACGTAGGGTTCCAGGTAGAGGGCGCGCTGGCGCTCGTTCACCGTCGCCATCAGCATGCGCAGGTTCGGGCTGTCCGGGGGCAGGGTGTAGGGCGTGACGGTGCGGCCCATCTCCTCCTCGACGCCGACCATGGCCACGGCGGGCAGGTCGGAGCCGCCGATGTCCTCCGGCGCGTCCAGGCCCCAGAGGCCGAGGCTGCGGGAGACTTCGTCCAGGCGCTTGTTCTCGGCCGGGCCGATGGTCAGGCCCTTGCCCTCGGCCTCTCGCTGAAGCACGCCTGCTTCCAGCGGCATCAACTCGTCGCGCACGAAGCGGCCGACGAGATCCTTCAGCATCCGGTGCTCTTCGGAGAGTTCGAAGTCCATCTTCCTCACCCCTGGCGCGTCGCCTCGCAGGCGTCGCCGTTCTCGATCGGCGGCGACCTTAGTCGTCCGTCCCTTGGGTTGCCCCGACGCGGCCGTGCGATACACATATGTGAATAAGCTTCCCCGAGGGCCGCTCCACATGTCCGCCGAGACGATCAAGTCGGCCCGTCGGGTGTTTGAAATCCTTGAGTTCTTCGAGCGCGAGCGGCGGCCCCTGTCGCTGAAGGAGATCTGCGAGCGCCTCGCCTATCCGGCCTCGTCCGGCAGCGTCCTGCTGAAGTCGATCGTCGCCCTGGGCTATCTGGACTACGACCGCGCGCGTAAGACCTATTTCCCGACGATGAGGATCACGGCCCTCGGCGCATGGGCGCCCGGCGCCCTGTTCGGCGAGGGAGGCGTCGCCCAGCTGATGGACCACCTGCACCGCGCCACGGGCGAGACGGTGATCCTCGCCGCCCAGAGCGACCTGCATGCCCAGTACGTGCACCTGATCCACTCGGCCGAGCCGCTGCAGGTGGCCGTGCCGCCCGGCGCGCGCCGGCCGCTGGAGCGTTCGGGCATGGGCTGGGTGCTGCTGGGGGCCAACCCCGACGCCGAAATCGACAAGCTGCGCCGGCGGATCAACGCCCAGCCGGGCCGCACCGAACCGCGCCTGACGCAGAAGGCGCTGATGGAGAAGGTGAACGAGGCGCGCGAACGCGGCTACGCCTTCTCCAGGCACACCGTCTCGGAGGGCGCCGGCATCATCGCCGCCCTGTTGCCGCGCAAGCCCGACGCCCGCGTCTTCGCCATCGGCGTCGCCGGGCCGGTCGCGCGGCTGGAGCCCAAGGAAGACATGATCGTCCGCGAGATCCGCGCCGGGATCGCGCGGCTCGCCGCCTGAAGGAAGTGAAGATGTCCAAGGTCCACGCCCTCGCCACCGAAGCCACCGGCCCGCTGAAGGGCGTACGCATCTGCGACATGACCAGCGTCGTCTTCGGCGCCTACGCCACCCAGATGCTGGGCGACCTCGGCGCAGACGTGGTCAAGGTGGAGTTCCCGGGCGGCCGGCGCGGCAGCGGCGGCGACATCATGCGCTGGGCCGGCCACCCGCCCGAGGGCGCGCCCGAGGACCTCGGGCCGATCTTCATGACCATCAACCGCAACAAGCGCTCGATCCTCCTGGACCTGCGCGAGGACAAGGCCAAGAAGGCGCTGCACCGGCTGATCGAGCGCTCGGACGTGTTCGCCGCCTCGGTGCGCTACGATGGCCTGAAGCGCCTCGGCCTCGACTACGAGGCGGTCAAGGCGATCAAGCCGGACATCGTCTACGTCCACGGCGCCGGCTACGGCTCGGCCGGCCCCTACGCCGGGGAGCCGGCCTACGACGACCTGATCCAGTCGGCCTCGGGCATGGCCGACATCCTGCCGCGCACCGACGGCGACGACACCCCGCGCCTGTTTCCCAGCCTGATCGCCGACAAGGTCAGCGGCCACTTCATGGCCCAGGCGATCCTGGCCGCCCTGTTCCACCGCCAGCGCACGGGCGAGGGCCAGTTCGTCGAGGTGCCGATGCTGGAGTGCATGACCACCTTCAACCTCGGCGAACACTTCTACGGCCACGTCTTCGACCCGCCGACCGGGCAGTGGGCCTATCCGCGGGTGGCCAACCCGCAGCGCAAGCCGTACCCGACCAAGGACGGCTACATCGGCCTGCTGCCGTACACGGACCAGCAGTGGGACCAGTTCTTCGCCGCCGCCGGCATGGCCGACAGCTTCGGCAAGGACCCGCGCTTCTCCGACTACAAGACCCGCGGCAAGCACATCCGCGAGCTCTACGCCCTGGTCGACGAGGTGACGCGCACAAAGACCACCGACGAGTGGCTGGCGCTCCTGAAGCCGCTGTCGATCCCGGTGGTGAGGATGAACCGGCTCGACGACCTGCCGAACGACCCGCACCTCGTCGCCGTCGACCTCTTCCAGCGCTACCGCCACCCGGACGCCGGCGACTACTTCAACCTGCGCCCGCCGGTGACCTACGCCGCCACCCCCGCCAACATCCGCCGCCACCCGCCGCGCATGGGCGAGCACACGGCCGAGGTGCTGGCCGAGCTCGCCGAGCGCGAGAACGCCGAGTAGGCCCGCTCGTTCCCGCGCGGGCTTCGGCTTTTTCTGCAATGAGCGGCGCCGTCCGATAGAACACCTGGGTCCTCGCGTTCGCGAGGAAGAGCGGAAGAGAAGAAACGGGAGGAGACCAAGCCATGCGCCTGCGCCAGGTCGCGATCATGACGCACAAGATCGAGCCGGTGGCCAAGCAGCTGGACCAGGTGTTCGGGCTGAAGGTCGGCTTCCGCGATCCCGGCGTCGGCTACTTCGGGCTCGCCAACGTGGTGATGCCGGCCGGCGGCGAGTTCATCGAGGTGCTGGAGCCGATCCGCGACGACGCCTCGGGCGCGCGCTACCTGGCCCGCCGCGGCGGCGACGCCGGTTACATGGCGATCTTCCAGGCCGAGGACGCCCTGGCGCACCGGGCCAGGCTCGAGAAGGCCGGCATCCGCGTGATCGCGACCAGCCGCATGAAGGGCTACCAGTACACCCACTTCCACCCGCACGACACGGCCGCGGTGCTGATGTCGATCGACAGCGTCGACAACGATCCCGACTGGCGCGAGCCGTTCAGCGACTGGCCGCCGGCCGGCGAGCAGTGGCGCGACTACGAGAGCGACGTGACCCTCGGCCTGACCGGCGTGACCATCCAGGCGCGCGATCCCGCCGGCGCCGCCGAGCGCTGGTCGCTGCTGCTGGACGCGCCCGCGACGCGCGACGGCGAGGCCTTCGAGATCGCCCTGGAGAACGAGGTCGTGCGCATCGTCCCGCCGATCGACGACGACGGCACCGGTGTCGTCGGCATCGAACTGGTCGTCGACGATCCGGCGGCTGCGCTCGACCGCGCCCGCAAGGCGGGCCTCGAGGTCAAGGACGGCGAGGTCATGATCGGCGGCGTCTGGTTCAAACCGCTGGCGGCCGACTGAGGCCTTCGTTCCTCGCGTGAGAGAGAGAAAAGGAATGGAACCACGAACCACACGAACCACACGAACGGGCTCAGACGCTCGGCTCCCGCTGACTGTTCGTGTTGGTTCGTGTGGTTCGTGGTTCGATATCGACGGCGCACGCGCCGTCCTGACGACGCCTAGGGCCGCCCGCCGAGCCGGGCCACCACGGTCACGAAGAAGGCCGTCGACCAGCCGAGCAACAGGACGCCGTTGACGCCCTCGATGGCGGCGACCAGGCGCCAGGTCTTGACGATGTAGACGTCCGAGAAGCCGATGCCGCCGTAGGTGATGGTCGAGAAATAGACCGCCGTCGACAGATCGTGGATGGCGCCCAGGCCGACATAGACCGCGGCGTAGAGCCAGATCTCGATCCCGTGCAGGGCGAAGAGGGCCAGCACCAGGGCCAGGGTGAAGACCAGGGTCCGGGGCGAGAGCGGCGGGGTGTGGTGGGCGATCTCTTCGCGCAGCTCGTTGCGCAGGTAGCGGCCGAAGATGGCGAGGCCGAAGCCGTGGATGACCACGGTCAGCAGCACCATCAGGGTCGAGAGCGCGAGCTGGACGATCATGGCCGCGTGGCGGTGAGGAACTTGGCGAAGCCCTGGCCGGCGATCTTGTCGACCTGGGCGCGGTAGGCGCCGTAGCTCGGGTGGTCTTCGCCGAGCTTGCCGTAGGCCGGGTCGGGCCAGCGGGCGAGGGGGAGCAGCGCCAGGGCGACGCTGGCGGGCGTCAGCTGCGCGCCAGGGCCGGCGTGCAGGGTGGTCAAGAGGCCGTACATCTCGCCGTGGATCGTCGGCCGGTCGAGGATGGCCAGGCGGAACTGCCCGCGCTCGCTGGTGACGAGGTAGATCAGCCCGGACTGCATCGGCATCGAGACGAGGCCCTTCTGGGTGTAGGCCGCGTCCTCGCGCGCCGCCTCGCGGAAGGCGAGCGCCCCGGCCGTCTCGTCCCAGAACACCTCGGTGCGGTAGGCGAAGACCGCGCCGCCGCCGTCGAACGACGGGCGCAGGGTCAGGTAATCCCCCTCGAGCCAGCGGGCGGCGTCACGCGAATAGGAGCCGAGGCTCTCCGGGGCGACGCCGGATCGCTGAGCCACGCCGGCGGCGGCCTCGTCCGGGCGGCGCAGCACCCGGCCCAGCGCCTGCTCGAGGCGGATGGTCGTGGCCAGGGTGAACGGCCGGCGCCCCGCCAGCGCCTTTTCCAGGGTCGACAGGCTGATCCTGGCGTCGTCGGCCAGCCGCTGGCGCGAGATGCGCCGGCGCGCCAGCTCCTCGCGCACGGCGGCCGCGATCGCTCGGCTGGCGGCCGCCGAAAGGTCGCCGTTCGACGAGGCCGCGTCCAATACCCTCTCCCCGCCAGATCTTTCGAAAGAGCGGGTTGCAGGCGGAAAACCGGTTTCCACTTTTCCTCAACCCGCTCGATGCGGACTTTTCCTCACACGTCCGCACACGCCGGGCAAGGCGGGCCGTTACCCTCTGGCGGGACGGGTGCGCCTGGAGGCGATGTCCTAGCTCTTCCCCCCGAACGGGGAAGAGCAGGAGCCAGGCGCGCGCCCCCTACACCGGGGCGAAGGTGAACACCGGGGGGCCGCCGTCGGTGGGGGTCCACTTGACCTTGACCCTCTGGCCGATCTTCAGCGTCGAGGCGTCGTAGTCGATGATGTTGGTCAGCACCGAGACGCCCTCGTCGAGGGTCACGTAGGCGATCGCGTAGGGGACCGGCGTGTTCCGGTGCATCACGCTGTAGGTGTAGATCGCCCCTTCGCCCGGGCTCTCCTCCCACGCCGTGTCCGACGAATGGCAGAACGGGCAGATGGTGCGCGGGTACCAGTGCGCCAGGTTGCAGGCGCGGCAGCGCTTGATCAGGAAACGGCCTTCCTTCGCGGCGTCCCAGAACGGCTTCGATTCCAGGTTCTGGCCGGGAGCCGGGATCTTGCGGACGGTCGGGGCCACGGCGGTCTGTTGGTCGGACATGTGGCCTATTCCCTTTCCATGATGAGCGTGCCGGCGCCGTGGCGGGTGCCGAGCGAGCCGCCCGTGCCGTGGGCGATGACGAGGTCGCAGTTCGGGACCTGCACCTTGGGGTGCGCTTCGCCGCGGGCCTGGCGCACGGCCTCGATGATCTTGGTGATGCCGCCGCGATTGGTCGGGTGGTTGTTGCACAGCCCGCCGCCGTCGGTGTTGAACGGCAGCTTGCCGACGCCCGAGATCAGGTTGCCGTCGGAGACGAACTTGCCGCCCTCTCCCTTCTTGCAGAAGCCGAGGTCCTCGAGCTGCATCAGCACGGTGATGGTGAAGCTGTCGTAGATCGAGGCGTACTTGATGTCGGCGGGCTTCACCCCGGCCTCGTCGAACGCCCTCGGTCCCGACCAGACGGCGCCGGAATAGGTGAGGTCGAGGTCGCGCCCGCCGCGGGGGCCCTTGGGCGCCTCGCCGTGGCCGATCACCTTGACCAGCGGCCGCTTCAGGCTCTTCGCGATCTCGGGGGCGACCATCACCACCGCGCCGCCGCCGTCGGAGACGACGCAGCAGTCGAGCCGGTGCAGGGGGTCGGCGATCATCGGCGAGTTCACCACGTCCTCGACGGTGACGACGTTGCGCAGCATCGCGTGCTCGTTCCACTGCGCGTGGTGCGAGGCGGCGACCTTGATCCAGGCCAGCTGCTCGGAGGTGGTGCCGTACTCGTACATGTGGCGCATGGCGCACATGCCGTAGGTGTTGTGCGTCGAGCCGCCCCAGATGTTCTCGAAGCCGGCCTCGGGGACCTCGTTGATCCCGCCGCCTTGCTGGCCGCCGCCGAAGCGGCGCGGATCGGCGCCGCGTTCGGCCGGCTTTTCGCCGAGGCCTGCGCGCGAGCCGATCGGCCGGCCGGCGAGGGTGATCAGGGCCACCTTGCACTTGCCCGCCGCGATCGCCTCGGCCGCGTGGCCGGCGTGCACGATGTAGGACGAGCCGCCGGTCTCGGTGGAGTCCATGTGCCTGAGCCTCAGGCCCATGTAGTCGGCCATGGACATGGCGCCGAAGCCGGGCGCGTCGCCGGCGCAGACATAGGCGTCGACGTCCGAGAACGACAGGCCCGCGTCCTCCAGCGCGCCCTTGGCGCACTCGGCGTGGACCTGCGCCGTCGACAGGTGCGGGATCTCCCGCAGCGGGTGCTCCCACACCCCGGCCACATAGGCCTTTCCCTTGATGCTCATGAAATCTCCGTCCCTAAATCCGTGAGGCAATGCCCGGCCGCTTGATCAATGCGGCTCTTGTCGGCGGCCGTTATCGTCGCGGCAAGCGGCGCGGGCAAGACCTTCGGGGACATGATCGAAGATCGTGTCCCCCCGCCCCGCTACGCCCGGCGCGAACCCACCGGGTGCGAGCTGGAGAGGCCGCCGTCGACCACGATCGCCTGGCCGTTGACGTAGGAGCTGTCGTCCGAGGCCAGGAACAGGGCCGCGCCGGCGATCTCGGAGGGCTCGCCGCCGCGCTTGAGCGGATTGAGCTGGCCGATC
>DASZQQ010000260.1:0-9654 GCA_035549595.1 Caulobacteraceae bacterium | reverse complement strand
GCCGTGTGCTGCCCGCGACGGCACTCGGCGCCGCCGTGCTCCTGGGCGGCGAGGCGATCGCCTCGGTGCTCTATTTCTCCCCGGCGTGGAAGACGGCCATGGGCGGCCTGGTCCAGGCCTGGGGCTGGGCGGGATAGGGCGCCGCCGGCAAGGCTGCGGCTGTCGGAACCTTCCGCGCTGGGCTACGACCTCGACGAGGACGGCGCACGCGCCGCTGAAGAGGAGGCGGCATGCCGACATCCGCAGGCGAGCCGGTCTGGTTCCCGACGCGCGACGGCACGCGCCTGGCGGCGCGCCTGTGGCTGCCCGACGGGCCGCCAGGCGTCCGCTTTCCGGCCGTGCTCGAGGCCATCCCCTACCGCACCTTCGACCGTTACCGCGCGCTCGACGACCGGTGGGGCCGCATCCTCGCAAGGCAGGGCTTGGCCTTCGCGCGCGTCGACATCCGCGGCTCGGGCGCCTCCGAGGGGCTGCTCACGGACGAGTATCTGGAGAGCGAGCAGCAGGACGCCGAGGACGTGATCGCCTGGCTGGCGGCGCAGCCCTGGTGCAACGGCGCCGTCGGCTTGCGCGGGATTTCCTGGGGCGGGTTCGCCGCGCTGCAGGTCGCGGCCCGCCGGCCGCCGGCCCTGAAGGCGATCGCGCCCATGTGCGCCACCGACATGCGCTTCCGCAACGACGCCCACTATGTCGGCGGCATGCCGGGCCTGACCAATCTGAAGTGGGCGGCGGGCTTCGAGCTCGTGATGGCCTCGCCGCCCGACCCGCAGGTCGTCGGCGAGGCGTGGGAGGACCTCTGGCGCCGGCGCCTGGAGGCGACCCCCTCGATCGCGGCGCGATGGCTGCGGCACGACTGGAACGACGCCTATTGGCGCCACGGCTCGGTCGGCCTCGACCCCGGCGCCATCGCCTGCCCGACCTATGTGGTCGGCGGCTGGTCCGACCCCTACGCCCAGTCGGCGGTGCGCCTGGCCGGCGCCCTCAGCGCGCCCCTCAAGGTGATGATCGGACCGTGGGGCCATATCCATCCGGATCTGGCCCAGCCCGGACCGGGGGTCGACTGGGCCACCGAGGAGGGCCGCTGGTGGCGCCACTGGCTGGCCGGCGAAGCCAATGGGGTGATGGAGGGGCCTCAGGTCCGGTACTTCATCGCCCATGCGACGCCCGCCGAGGTCGGCGACGGCGACATCCCCGGACGCTGGGCCGCGAGCGCGCAGTGGCCCGATCCGTCGATCCAGGTCCGCCGCCTGTATCTCGCCCCCGGCGCGCTGTCGCCGACGCCGGCCCGCACGCGCCTCTCCTACCGGCAGGAAGGCGTCGTCGGCCTGGCGACGCCGGAGTGGATCCCTTACGCCCCCGCCGAGCGGCCGCGCGACCAGGCCGGCGACGACGCCCGCTCGCTGGTCTTCGACCTGCCCCTGGCGGCGCCGATGGAACTGGTCGGCGCGCCCCGCCTGCGCCTTCGCCTCAGCAGCGACCGCCCCCTGGCCGCCGTGGCCGCCCGCCTCAGCGAAGTGGACCGGCAGGGCTGCGCCTGGCTGGTGTCGTACGGCCTCCTGAACCTCGCCTTCCGCGACGGCTTCACGGCCGAGCCGCAGCCCCTGGCCCCGGGCCGGTTCTACGACATCGACGTCGACCTCGAACCGATCGCCCACCGCTTCAAGCCGGGCTCGACGCTGCGCCTGTCGCTCTCGGAAAGCCTCTGGCCGCTGGTCTGGCCCCTGGCCGAGCGCCCCACCCTGACCCTCGATCTGGAGGGCTGTGCGCTGGAGCTCCCGGACCGCCCGATCCCGCCGGCCGAGGCGCCGTTTCCGCTCGAACTGACCCACCCGGCCTTCTCGCGTGGCGATCCTCTCCTGCGCATCGAGGAGGACGCGGCGGGGATCGTGACCGCGCGGGGCGTCTGGCCGGACACCGCCTCGACCATAGCGGCGACCGGCCTCACCATTTCGGGCGGCGGCCCGGACATGGAGCTCCACTACGACCCGGCGGACCGCGACAGCTGCCGCTGGCGCGTGCGCCAGACCAGCCGCTACCGCCGCGGCGACTGGGACTGCGAGGTGCGAACCGAGATCCTGATGACCTCCACCCGGGACGCGTTCCGGATCCAGGACACCCTGGAGGCGCTGAAGAACGGCGGGGTCATCTTCACCCGCACCGCCAAGGACGTCATCCCGCGCCGCTTCGCCTGAGCCTCTGGGCGCACTTTGCCTTACGAAGGCCGTCGCCGACCCGATCCACCCTTGCGGGCTAGGACCGGATCGCGCGAAGCAGCGGACACGAATGTCCGAGGATGACCTCCCTCTGCTGACCTTCACCGACGCGGCGTCGCTGGAGCGGTGGCTGGACGAGCAGGGCGCTGCCTCTCGCGGCGCCTGGCTCAGATTTGCCAGGAAGGGCGCGCCACAGCCGACCGTCAGCAAGTCGGACGCGATCGACTGCGCCCTGGCCTTCGGCTGGGTGGATGGCCAGCTCGGGCGCATCGACGACCACTATTTCAAGACCCGCTTCACGCCGAGGCGAGCGAACAGCGCCTGGTCCCAGGCCAACCGCGAGCGCATCGAGAACCTGGAAGCCGCGGGCCGCATGCGCCCGCCGTTGCGGGCCCAGGTCGACCAGGCCAAGGCCGACGGCCGCTGGGCCGCCGCCTACGCCCGCCAGAGCCAGGCCGCACCAGACGCCGACCTGAACGCCGCCCTAGACGCCCACCCCGCCGCCCGCGCCCTCTTCGACGCCCTGGACGCGGCCATCCTCTACCGCGTGCAGCAGGCCAAGACCCCGCAGAAGCGCGCCGCCAAGATCGCCGAGCTCGTGGCCATGCTGAGCCGGGGCGAAACGATCCATCCGCGGAAGGCGAAGCGCGCACTAGGGAAAGCGGGGGTCCCGCAGCTTCGTCTCCACGACTAGGTGCCGCAGACGTCGTCCGTTCGGCGAGGCGGTTGAATCGCGCCCTCGGATCGTGGGGTGCCTCCGACCGTTTCCGACGCCAGTTAATGCTACCTTAAGCAGATTTTCCGAACCCTCACCAACGTTGGGGATCAAGCATGGCCGAGACTTCAATCGAGTGGACCGACGCGACCTGGAATCCAGTCGCCGGGTGCACGATCCTCACGGCCGGCTGCACGAACTGCTACGCGATGCGCATGGCTGCTCGCCTCCAGGCGATGGGCGTTCCGAAGTACGCGGGCCTGACCCGAAAGAGCGGCGAACGCCACGTCTGGACCGGCGCGGTTAGTCTCGATGTGGCCGCGCTGGAAGCACCGAGGGCTTGGCGCAAGCCAAGGCTGATCTTCGTCAACTCCATGTCCGACCTTTTCCAGGAGGCCGTTCCAGTCGACTTCATCCGACGGGTCTGGGACACAATGGCCGCGACGCCGCAGCACACCTATCAGGTTCTCACGAAGCGCCCGGATCGGATGGCAGCGATTGCGGCCGATCTCCAGCTGCTCCCCAACGTTTGGCTCGGCACGAGCGTTGAGGAAGCGGCGGTCCTTGACCGGCTTGACGACCTGCGCGCGGCGCCGGCAGCGGTCCGGTTCGTATCATTCGAACCTCTGATCGGCTCTGTGGCGGGTGGCGATCTCCGCGACATCCACTGGGCCATCGTCGGCGGCGAGAGCGGGCCGCGCGCCCGGCCGATGCTGGAGGACTGGGTCGACGAAATCCATGTCATGGCAGAGGAAGCCGGGGCGGTGTTCTTCTTCAAGCAGTGGGGCGGCCGGAACAAAAAGGCCGCTGGGCGCGCATATCGTGG
Organism: Caulobacteraceae bacterium; assembly: GCA_035549595.1. Lineage (GTDB taxonomy): Bacteria > Pseudomonadota > Alphaproteobacteria > Caulobacterales > Caulobacteraceae > Acaudatibacter. The sequence goes on along the minus strand of DASZQQ010000260.1, from coordinate 5,900 downwards.
CCGCCATTGGGACGATCTGCCGGGGATAACCGCCTAGCGCCGCCCCCTTGCCTTCGCCAGGATGTGCTGTGCGATCGGCTTTGCCACCTTCGCCGCAGCCGGGCTCGGATTCGACATAGCGAAGAACAGCGAGAACATCGGCGCGTTCCGGTCATTCCGTAGCCGGAGCGGTTCAAGGACCGTCGGAAAAAGGTCTCGGAGGCGCTTCAGAACGAACGCTTCCATACGTTCGAGGCTGGCGGTCCGGCGCGTCTCCTCCAGGTCCAGCATGGAAAGGAGATTGCCTTGGCGCTCCTCCTCGTACCACGCGTTTTCCCAAGCCGCCGTGCCAAGCATCCGGGTCAGGGCGGCACGCTTCTTGTCATCGAGAGCGGACCCCCTGTGCGTCGCCTGACGGTAGAGGCCGGATAGCGAGACCAAGTACCAAAGGTCGATTGCCTCGGTGCGGCGAATTGCTTCGAGCGTCCGCCACTCGACGTTCATTCCATAGGGGTCAAGGAACATGACCGCTCGCGTCTTCTTCCAGTTCACAGAATGGATGTGATCTTGGATCGCTTTGTTGGCGTCACCGCGGACAACAAAGGTCTTTCGAGTCGAGTATTGCGGCTCAGAGCAGAGCGCCTCTAGGGCCAGCCAATGGCGCTTCTTCTGCTCCATGAAGATGCATCGGTGGAAGGGTGGCGTCGTGTCCAGCGCGATCCGCGCCGACCCTCGGCGGCGCTCGATCCGCTCTTCGACCGGCTCGCTAATAAGGTCTCCCCCTGAGCCTGAAAGCCGGACGGTGCGTTCGCCAGTCCCAGCGAAGGCATCGAAGTACCAGCGCTCAAAGAACGGCTGCTTGGAGAGGGCCGTGTTGTACCGATGCAGGTAGTCCGCAATGATCGAGAGCTTTAGTTCAGTGAGCCCACTGCCGAACTCGTGGTCGCCGATACTCGCCACGCCATTCCCCCGCACGCGGTTGATCGCCCAGCGAGCAAATAACCCTGATTTGTCGTTCGCACCAATTCAACCAACGCGACGCAGCCGGTCGATACCTTCAGCCCCCGAGTGGGGCGGCCTCGGACGAAGGTTGCGGCGGGCCTGCTCGGCTGCCCAGAGAGCCAGCCCATGGGGGGACCCAGCCTCTTCGCCTTGCTGCTGGCGGACATTCGGAGCGGACGTTGCGAATGTCAGGGCGGCTCCGCGCTTCTACTCCCGTGGGAGCGCGGGTTGAGTAGCGCGGCTCAGCGCCAGAATGCCGAAGTCGGCGGATCTGCCCCCCTCAATGAAAATCCAGATGGGTCCGTCCCCCCAGCACCGGCTCGTGCCGCGTCGCGTTGGCCTTGGCGATTTCCCAGGCGAAGCGGACGGGGGCGCTTTCGGAGATCCAGACCTGGGCGTCTTCGCAGTCGAGGCACAGGAGGGTCAGCTTGGGGTCGGTGCGGCCGCCGGGGTGCCAAGCGCTGACGATGGCGTTCCAGTAGCGCTCGATGCGCACGGGGTCGTGCTGGATGTGCATCTGGCCGCAGATCGAGGCCTGCAGGTCGCGCAGCTGGAGGATGAAGAGGCCGCGCGCGCCGCCGGCGACCTGGCGGGCGAGGTCGGTGTCGGTGCGGGTGTAGAACCACAGCTGGCGGCGGCCGCGCTCGGCGAAGGCCGTCATGGGTTGGGCGTGTCGGGGTTGGGCGTGCCGGGGCTGGGCGTGTCGGGGCTGGGACGGATGGGGCTCGGCGCCGAAGACGCCCAGCATGCCGACCTTGTGGTCCTCGAGCTCCTCCCACAGGCGGTGCTCGACGTCGGCGGGGTTGGTGAGATCGGTCCGCATGGAGACCTCCGGGATTGAGGGTCTATCCCCAACCCCGGAGCTCCGTTTCCGTTCCGGCTACAAGCCTGACCTTTGCGTGATCGGGCGCGTGATCGGCGGTGCGATCCGGCGCCCGACCGGCTGGCGCGCGATCAGTAGCCGTGGATCCGCGCGTAGCGGTCGCGGTGGTAGGACTGGCCGCCGTAGGTGGCTTCCGCGGCGCGGGCGCGCTTGAGGTAGAGGCCCGCGTCGTGGGCGTCGGTCATGCCGATGCCGCCGTGCATCTGGACCATCTCGTTGGAGACCAGGTGCAGGGTGTCGCCCATCTTGGCCTTGGCCAGGGAGACGAGCTCAGGCACGTCGGGGCTGTTGTTGTCGATGGCGGAGAGGGCCGCCTCGACGCAGGAGCGCGACAGCTCGAGGTCGGTGAACATCTTGGCCGCGCGGTGCTGCAGGGCCTGGAACGAGCCGATCACCTGGCCGAACTGCACGCGGACCTTCAGGTAGTCGAGGGTGGTCTCGAACGCCTGCAGGGCGGCGCCCAGCATCTCGGCGGCGAGGCCGGCGCGGGCGCGGTCGAGCACCTTTTCGAGGAGGTCGTAACCCTTGCCCTCTTCGCCCAGCAGCTCGGCCGGGGCGCCGTCGAAGGAGACGTTGGCCGCGCCGCGGCTGTCGGCCAGCTTCAGGGCCTTGCGGGTCACACCCTTGGCGTCGGCGGCGACCAGGAAGAGGCTGATGCCGTCCTTGTCGTTCTCCGCGCCCGAGGTGCGGGCCGAGACGACGAAGACGTTGGCGGCCATGCCTTCGAGCACGAAGGTCTTATTGCCCGTCACGGTGTAGCCCGAGCCGGCCTTGGCGGCCTTCACGGCGACCTTGGACGGGTTGTGGTGCGGGCCTTCGTCGACGGCCAGCGTGCCGACCGCCTCGCCGGCGGCGATCTTGGGCAGCCAGGCTTCCTTCTGCGCGGCCGAGCCGCCCAGAACGAGGGCGCTGGCGGCGGCGAGGGCCGACGACAGCAGCGGGCTGGCGGTCAGGGTGCGACCGGTCTCTTCCAGCACCAGGCCCAGCGACAGGTAGCCGAAATCGGACCCGCCGTACTCCTCGGGGATGATGACCCCGGTCCAGCCCATCTCGGCCATCTCGGCGAAGTGGGCCGGGTCGTAGCCGAGCGGGGCGCCGCTATCGCGCATCTTGCGGAAGGCGGTGACGGGGGATTTTTCCTGGGTCCAGGTGCGCGCGGCGTCGCGCAGCATGCTCTGTTCTTCGGTCAGGACGGCCATTTTGCTCTCTCTGTTTCCTCTAATCGATCAAATGGATGGGGTTTGAAGGGGTCTAGTTGCTGGACGAACCCAGCGGATCGGGCAGGCCCAGGATCCGCTTGGAGATGATGTTGTTCTGGATCTCGGCCGATCCGCCGAAGATCGTCGTCGCCTTGCCGCCGAGCCAGCCGCGGACGAAGCTCAGCTCCTCCTTGGAGAAGCCTTCGCCTTCCCAACCGAGGCCCTGGTGGCCCAGGATCTCGATGATCAGCTCGGCGCGGTCGATGCCGATCTTGGTGCCGGCGTTCTTCATGATCGAGCTGGTGGCCGAGGGGCCCTGGTTGGACTTCGCCTCGGTCATGGCGCGGAAGACGGTGAGCTGGAACGCCCGCGTCTCCATCTCGTGATTGATCACGCGCGAGCGCAGGTCGGAATCGGCGATGCGGCCGGCGCCGTCGGTCCCGACGTACTCCTTGGCGATCTCGGCCGGCGAGCCGCCGACGCCGAACATGCCGCCGCCGCGCGCGCCCGCGCCGCCGCCGCCGGAGATGCCCGAGCGCTCATGCTGCAGCAGGCGCTTGCCGATCGCCCAGCCGCCGTTCAGCGGCCCGACCAGGTTCTCCTTGGGCACCTTCACGTCGGTGAAGAAGGTCTCGCAGAACGGCGAGGCGCCGGCGATCAGCCGGATCGGCCGCACCTCGACGCCCGGGTCCTTCATGTCGATCAGCAGGAAGCTGATGCCCTCATGCTTCTTCGTGTTGTCGGTGCGCACCAGGGCGAAGCACATGTCGGCCCACTGGCCGCCGGAGGTCCAGATCTTCTGGCCGTTGACCAGGAAGTGGTCGCCCTTGTCCTCGGCCTTGGTCTGCAGCGAGGCGAGGTCGGAGCCGGCGCCCGGCTCGGAGAAGCCCTGGCACCAGCGCACTTCGCCGCGGCAGATCGGCGGGATGTGCTTCTGCTTCTGCTCCTCGGTGCCGAACTCGAGCAGGGTCGGGCCGAACATCATCACGCCCATGCCGCCGATCGGGTTCCAGGCCCCGGCGCGGTTCATCTCCTGCTGCAGCACGCGGGCCTCGGCCGGGGTCAGGCCGCCGCCGCCGTAGGCCTTCGGCCAGGTCGGAACGCCCCAGCCCTTGTCGCCCATGGCCTTGGTCCAGGCCTTGAAGTCCGGGTCGTCGGGCGTCGCGCCCTCGATCCCGGCCATGCCGGCCTTGCCGCGCAGCGAGGCGGGGAAATTCGCCTCCAGCCACGCCTTGGCCTCGGCGCGGAAGGCGTCCGTGTCGCCTCCGAAGTCAGCCATGAAAAGTCTCTCCTCGATGAAATGCGAAGGTGATCAGTGTTCAGGTCGTTTAGGTCGAACGCGTCGGGTCTGGAAGCCCCAGGATGCGCTTGGCGATGATGTTGTTCTGCACCTCGTAGGACCCGCCGGCGATGGTCCCCGACTTGCCGCGCAGCCAGGCCCTTGTGGTGGCCAGTTCGTCGGCGGTGAAGGGCTCGCCATCCCAGCCCAGCCCACGCGAACCCATGATCTCGACGGCCAGCTCCGCGCGCTCTTGCCGCACCTTGGAGCCGACGTTCTTCAGGATCGACGACACCGCAGAGGGGCCGCGGTTGCCGCGCGCCTCCAGCGCCGCGCGCCGGCCGGTGAGGGCGAAGGCCTGGGCCTCCATCTCGTGCAGGACCACGCGGCTGCGGATGTCGGCGTCGGTCAGGCGCCCGGTCTCGTCGAGGCCGAGGTAGGTGCGGGCGATGTCGCGGATGTCACCGCCGGGGATGACGCCGGGAGCGCCTTGCGCGTTGGCGCCGGAGATGCCCTGGCGCTCGTGCTGCAGCAGGCGCTTGGCGATGGTCCAGCCGCCGTTCAGCGGCCCGACCAGGTTCTCCTTCAGCACCTTCACGTCGGTGAAGAAGGTCTCGCAGAACGGCCGCGTGCCGTTGATCAGAAGGATCGGCCGCGTCTCGACGCCGGGCGTGCGCATATCGATCAGCAGGAAGCTGATGCCCTCGTGCTTCTTCGCCTTCGGGTCGGTGCGGACGAGGCAGAAGCACCAGTCGGCGAGGTGGGCGCCGGAGGTCCAGATCTTCTGGCCGTTGACCAGCCAGTGGTCGCCCTTGTCCTCGGCCCTCGTCTGCAGGGACGCCAGGTCCGAGCCGGAGCCGGGTTCGGAGAAGCCCTGGCACCAGCGCAGCTCGCCGCGCACGATCGGCGGGATGTGGCGCTCCAGCTGGGCGTCGTTGCCGTATTCCAGCAGCGTCGGGCCGAACATCATCACGCCCATGCCGCCGATCGGGTTGCGCGCCCCGATGCGGGCCATCTCTTCGGAGAGCACCCGCGCCTCGGCCGCGGAGAGGCCGCCGCCGCCCAGGTGATCGGGCCAGGTGGGTACGCCCCAGCCCTTCTCGCCCATGCGCTTCTTCCAGAGGTCGAAGTCGGCGCTGACTTCCGGCGTCCCGCTCTCGGCGTCGGTGAAGGCCGCGTCGTTGTTCGCCAGCGAGGGCGGGAAGTTCTCCTCCAGCCACGCGCGCGCCTTCTGCCGGAAGGCGTCGAGCTCGGAAGCGCCGAAGTCAGGCATGGCTCTGATCTCCTTTGCGAACCGCCCCCCACAACCCGCTCTCCTTCGCGAACGCGAGGGTCCAGGCGTTTTTCTCGAAGAGCGCGGGCGGATGCATAAAAGGCCTGGGTCCCCGCTTTCGCGGGGAAACGCGGAGGGGGAGGGGCGCTCCCGCCAGGCTGCCCAGGCGCACGGTCATCGTCAGGTGCTCTTGGTGGTGTCGGGCAGGCCGAGGATGCGCTTGGAGACGATGTTGCTCTGGATCTCCTGCGAGCCGCCGAAGATCGTCGTCGCCTTGCCGGAGAG